>NZ_JAPFCE010000003.1:0-245352 GCF_026240895.1 Pseudomonas sp. DCB_AW | reverse complement strand
GTGTTTCCCCCGCGCTGACGTGGCATATCTGATGAAAATGGCCCCGGGCGTCAGCGGGCGCGTCACGCCTTGAGCTTTTGGGGATGCTTTGACCCCCACCGCGACGCTGGGCCGCTCCTAACCCATTACGCTACCCCGTGTAGGAGCGGCCTTGCGTCGCGATGGGCCGCAAAGCGGCCCCACCATTTCAGCGCCCACGCAAATACCGCAAGCGCATTGGCGCCATTCGCTGCCCTGCACTAGCGTTGTGCTATCCAGCCAGCCACTTGCCGTTCATGCGGAGCGAACACACAACATGCCGGATCTGCGCCCGAACCCGACGCTGAGCCTTGATTACCGTGCCGAACAGCCGATTTTCCAGGCCTTTGTGGAGCAGGCGAGTCGCTCGCCCGAGGCAACCGCGATCATTGCCCACGAAGCCACCTGCAGCTATCGACAACTTGAGCAGATCAGCCAGGGTATCGCCACGTACCTGCTCGAAAATGGCGCCATCGGTGCCGATCGGGTAGTGATTGTCGCAAGCCGCGGCGCGGCGCTGGTCTATGCCATGCTCGGCGCCTTGCGCGCCGGGCTGACCTTCACCGTCGCCGACGCCGCGTACCCGGCTGCACGTATCGGCCAGATCATCCGCACCCTCGAACCTACCTTTGTAGTGCGCTGTGGCGACGTCGAGGTCGAACCTGGCCGTGCGCACTGCGTGAACGTGCCGCACGCCCCCGCTGATGCCCTGCAACACTTCCCCAGCCTGTCAGCGCCCCTGCCCGCAGTCAGCCCTGCTCAGCCGGCCTACATCACCTTCACCTCGGGCAGCACTGGCGAACCGAAGGGCATCGTCACCCATCATGCGCCGCTGGTGCACTTCGTCGACTGGCACGTGCAGCAGCATGGTTTTACCCAGGATGACCGCTTTTCGCTGCTATCCGGCCTGGGCCACGACCCGGTTTACCGCGATGTGTTCACGCCGCTGTCGATTGGCGCCACCATCCTCTGCCCGGCCCAGTCCACCTTGTCCGACCCGTCGCGCCTGGCTGCGTGGATACACGACCACGGCGTGTCCGTCATCCACCTGACGCCGCCTTTGGGCAAACTGATCGAAACCGGCGCACGGATGAACGGGCTGCTGTTCGAACGCCTGCATTACCTGTTCTGGGGCGGTGATGCGCTCAGCCCTACGCTGTACCAGCAGATGTGTGCGATTGCGCCTCACGCCACCAGCGTGAACTTCTACGGCACCACCGAAACGCCACAGGCCATGGCCTTCCACGTGCTTGACCCGCACGCAGACAACAGCAAAATCCCGTTGGGCAAAGGCATAGGCGGCGCGCAGCTGTTGCTTGTCAACGAGGCCAACCACCTGGTCGAAGCCGGCGAAGTCGGGGAAATCCTGATCCGCAGCCCCTACCTGTCGCTGGGGTATTGGGGCGACCCGGCTCTGACCCAGGAAAAGTTCGTGGTAAACCCGTTCACCGGCGCCCCGGCCGACCGCTGCTACCGCACCGGCGACCTGGGCACGTATCTGGCCGATGGCAGCGCCACTTTTCTGGGGCGCGGCGACAGCCAGGTGAAAATCCGCGGCCATCGCATCGAACTGGCGGAGATCGAAAACGCCATCACTCGACTGCCGCGCATCAAGCAATGCGTGGTGCTGGCCAACCATGACAACGCAAGTGTCAGGCTGGTCGCCTATTGCGTCGCCGATCAGCCCATAGCGACCGCTGAACTGCGCCAAGCCATCGCAGGCATGCTGCCGGACTACATGGTGCCGGCGATGTTCCTGTTCGTGCCGAGCATTCCACTCACGCCCAACGGCAAAATCGACAAGCGCGCCTTGTCTGCGGCTTTCGATGACAGCGCCGCCAGCACCCCGCAGGCGCTGTCACCGCTGGCGTTGAAACTGACCGAGGCCTGGGCGCAGATACTGCAGGCTCCGCACATCGATGCACGCCTCACCTTCGTGGAGCTCGGCGGCGACTCGCTATCGTTCGTCCGCGCCTCGATGGTGCTGGAAGCGCTGATCGGCCACTTGCCGGATCGCTGGGAAATGATCCCGGTACAGGACCTGGCCGAACTGGCCGAACCAGGCACCCCGGCCAACACGTGGTCGATGCGGGTCATGGAAGTGCCGGTGTTCCTGCGCATGGTCGCCATTTTGCTGATTGTCGTCGGGCATTTGAATGTGTTTTCCGAGTGGCGGATTGCTGGCGAGACGTCGGTGCTGTTCCTGATCTCCGGCATCAGCCTAGCCAGGTTCCAGTTCAAGGCCATCGATGAGCGCGGCGATGCGCGCATGCTGCTCAAGTCCCTGGCCGCCATCGCGGTGCCGACGATTCTGTACACAGTACTGGTGCAGGCAGTGTTCGACCGAGTCCACTGGCAATCACTGCTGTTGATCTCCAACTGGTTCCCGCCCGACAAGGTCGGCGTGTTCAATTACTGGTACATCGAAGTGCTGGTGCAGATGCTGCTGATCCTCGGTGTCGTGTTGTCGATCAAGCGTGTGCGCAAGGCGATCATCGCCAACCCGTTCCCCTGCCTCATCCTTGCCTCGTGCGCACTGGTGGTGGCCGATGTGCTGCTCAGCCGCTTCGTGTTCGACACCACAGCCCTGCTCAACCGGGTACCTCAGCATTACTTGGCCGTGATGGTACTGGGCATGGCCATTCACTACGCTGATACGTCGCTGCGCAAAGCGGTCGCCAGTGCGGTGGCGCTGCTGCTGATTGCCGAGCTCGACCTGGTGGCCCTTGCCGGCCTCGGCTGGCAGGCGTTTGCCCGTTACATCGATATCGCCCTGCCGGCGATGCTGGCCTTGATCTGGTTCCGGTCCGTGCCCGTGCCGGGCGTGGTCGCCAGAGCGGGCGCGATGATCGCCTCGTCCACCTTGTTCATCTACCTGACGCACTTCCAGTTCCAGTCGCTGGCACGGCGCATCGTCGATCAGCCGTTGTTCGCGGTGGCCTTGGCCCTTGTTGGTGGCGTGCTGGTGACGTACTGCTGGAACACGCTGACCCGGCGAGTCATTACACGCGTTAGCGGGCGGCGCAAGACGCGTGGGACACAGGCCGTGGAACGCGCGACCTCCCCTTGAAGCGGTAACGCTGTCGGCCCGCTGGTCATTGCCAAGCCTGAAACAGTTTGCATAAAATGCGAACCATTAACATTTGCAACTCTTTCAGGCGGCATGGATGAGCACCCCGGACGTAGCCCTCAATACCCAAGTCACTCAGCTCTACCGCGCGCAGAGCAAGTGGCTGCACGGTTGGCTGACGCCCCGGGTCAACTGCACCCACCTGGCCGCGGACCTGGTGCAGGATGTGTTCGTTCGGGTGATGTCGGCCGCCGACGCTGCGGCCAAGCTCGAAGCGGTACGTGAGCCCAAGGGCTACTTGGCCACCATCGCCCGTCGCCTGATGATCGACCACCTGCGCCGCGTGCACCTGGAAAGGGCCTGGTTGCAGGTACTGGCCGAGCAACCCGAAGCGTTGGACATCTCGGCAGAACAGCGTGTTGCCCTGCTGCAGACCTTGTTCGAGCTCGATGCGATGCTGGCAGCGCTTGGCACCAAGGTGCGTGAGGCATTCTTGCTTTCGCAGGTCGATGGCCTGCCCTATAAACACATCGCCACCCAGTTGGGCATCTCTGAAGTGACGGTGCGCCGCTACGTTGCCAAGGCGGCCGAGCACTGCATGATCTACAGCCTGACGCACGGCCAGTGAGCATGGCGCTGAGTACCGAGCAACTCGCGGCCCTGCGCCAGGCCGCGCACTGGTACAGCCAGCTCAACAGCGGTGAAGCGCAGCCCAGCGAGTACAGTGCCTGGCAGGCGTGGCTGAACGCTACCCCGGTCAATGCCTGGGCCTGGCAGCAAGCCGAGCGCTTGCAGACACGCATGAGCACCCCCCATGCCCCGGCAACCACGCGGGTGTTGGCCGTGGCCGCACACGGCCGCCACGCCTCCCGCCGCCGTGTGGTCAAAGCCGGCCTGGTGTTGCTTGGGGGCAGTGCCCTGGGCTTGGGCAGCTATCGCGAAATGCAGCACGCGCCGCTGTTGCCAGACGTGCGCAGTGGCGTGGGCGAACAGCGCTGGCTGACCTTGAAAAACGGCAGCACGGTGCTGCTCAACACCGCCTCCTCCGTTGACATCGACGAGACCCGCGAACAGCCGTCGGTGCGGCTGCGCCAAGGCGAAATCATGGTCGAGGTGCCCGCGCAGCAACGCTGCAGCGTGGTGACCCGGCACGGCAGCGTAGAGGCTGGCCACAGCCGCTTTTCCGTGCGGCTGCTGGACGACGCCGGCAAGCTCGAGGTGTTTGGCCAACAAGCAAGCGTGGCGCTTGCCTCTGGCCAGGCGATGGCGCTGAACAGCGGCCAGAGCTGCCAGTTCAATGGCCAGGGCTTTTCTGCAGTGCAGGCCTTGGCCAGTGCCGCAGACGCCTGGAGCCGCGGCTTGCTGATCGTGAACGACCAGCGCCTCGACACCTTCATCAACGACCTCGCGCGCTATCGGCCCGGTTGGCTGCGCTGCGCGCCCTCAGTGGCAGGCCTGCGCATCAGCGGCACCTACCGGCTCAATGACACCGATCAGATACTGCGGGCGCTGACCACGTCCCTGCCGGTGCAGGTGCAGGCCCGCACCCGCTACTGGGTCACCGTCACCGCCGCATAAAAAAATGGCCAAGGCCTGATCACTTTGCTGCGGCTCATCCGACTCATAGGTAACCCCAGCCCTGGCTGACTCTTTACCTTTCAGAGAACAACGACGATGACCTGCCGCTTCACTCTCAGGCCGTTCAGCGCGCCAGACCTGCGCACCTGCCTGTTGCTGACTGCATTGCTCGGTGGGCCAGGCGCAGCCTGTGCCGCGCAAGTGCATGACTACCACCTGCCGCAGGGCGACCTGGGCGAGACACTGACCCGGTTTGCCGCAGCGTCTGGCATCGTCTTGTCGTTCGACACCCAATGGACGCGCGGCAAACGCTCCCCCGCCTTGAATGGCCAGTACCCGGTTGACCAGGCTCTGCAGATGCTGCTGAGCGGCACCGGCCTGCAGGCCGTACAGGAAAGCGACGGCCGCTACTCGCTGCTGCAAACCCACCAACAGGGTGACGTGGTGGAACTGGCCCCCAGCCGCATCGACGGCCAGGGCCTGGGCAACATCACCGAAGGCACTGGCGCCTACACCACCGGCGGTTCGACCACCGCGACCAAGCTGCCGCTGACCCTGCGCGAAACGCCGCAGTCCGTCAGCGTGATCACCCGCCAGGCGATCGACGATCACGGCTCGCAAGACATCGGCGAAGTGCTGCGCAATACGCCCGGGGTGTCGGTGCAGGCATATGACAGCGAACGCATGGAATACTCCGCACGCGGCTTTGCCATCACCAACTACCAGTACGATGGCGTCAACACCATCTATGACGGGGTCTATGACGAAGGTGCGACCCACGTCGACATGGCCGCCTACGATCGCGTCGAGGTCATCAAGGGCGCGACCGGGCTAATGACCGGCTCCGGTGACCCCTCCGCCACGGTCAACTTGATCCGCAAGAAGCCCACCCACGACTTCAAGGCCTCGATCACCGCCAGCGCCGGTTCCTGGGACAACTACCGCACCGAAGGTGATATTGCCGGCCCGCTCAACGCCAGCGGCAGCGTGCGCGGCCGCTTGGTCGGCGCGTACCAGGACCGCAAGTCTTACCTGGATCACTACAAACAGAAGAAGGACGTCTACTACGGCATTCTCGAAGCCGACCTGACGCCCGACACCCTGCTGACCTTCGGCATCGACAACCAGACCACCACGCCACGTGGCTCCTCCTGGACTGGCAACCCGACCTACTTTGCCGACGGCAGCCGCACCGACTTTTCGCGTTCGCACAACCCAGGTGCCGACTGGAGCCGCCGCGACTTCCAGTCCACCACCTACTTCGGCTCGCTGGAGCAGGCACTGGCCAATGACTGGAAGGTCAAGCTCAGCCTCAACCACATGATCAGCGACCATGATACCCGCCTGGCCTCAGCCAGCGGCGGCAACCCCAACCCCGCAACCGGCGAAGACATGTTCTTCTACTGGGGGCGCTGGGAAGGCCACCGCGTGCAGAACACCGCCGACCTGAATGTGTCCGGGCCCTTCACCCTGTTCGGCCGCCAGAATGACCTGGTCGCAGGCTTCATGACCTCGCATTCGCGCCAGACCGGCGACACCTTCGACGGCAGTGCCTTCGCCCAGGTACCGGGCTCGATCTTCGACTGGAACGGCAAGATTGCGGTACAGGACTTCCCGAAAAACGGCGACTACACCACCACCCAGAGCCAGAACGGCGCTTACGTGGCCACGCGCCTGAGGCCAACTGACAACCTGTCGCTGATCCTCGGCACCCGAGTCAGCACCTTCAAATACAACGACGATCAGGATTACTACCCGACCTCGTCCCTGGATGACACCCACGCCAGCTACAAGCAACACGGCGTCGTCACCCCCTATGCCGGCGTGGTCTATGACCTGGACGATACTTACTCGGTGTACGCCAGCTACACCTCGATCTACCAGCCGCAGGTGTACAAGGACGTCAATGGCGCCACCCTCGACCCGGTGGAAGGCGATGGTTATGAAGCGGGCCTGAAGGCGGCCTATTTCGATGGTCGGCTCAACGCTACCCTGGCGTTTTTCCGGATCGAACAAGACAACGTCGCCTCCTCCGTCGGCACCAACCCGGTCACCAACGAGGGCATCTACAAAGCGATCGACGGCGCCACGACCCAGGGCGTCGAACTGGAGCTGGCCGGTGAACTGGCCCCGGGCTGGAACATCACCGCCGGCTACACCTACGCCCGTACCCGCGACGCCGACGACAACCGCCTGTTCGGCTTCCCGCTGGCGACCACCAAGCCTGAGCATGTGGCGCGGCTGTTCAACACCTACCGGCTGCCCGGCGCGCTGGACCGTGTCACCGTCGGTGGTGGGCTACGTTGGCAGAGCGCGTTCTACGGCAATATCTACAGCCCGACGGCTGGCGACTACACGCGCATCAAGCAAGGGGGTTACACCTTGGTGGACCTGATGACCCGCTACCAGTACAGCGAGCACCTGAGCTTCACGGTCAATGCCAACAACGTGTTCGACAAGGTGTACCTGACCGGGCTGGGCAACTTCGACACCACCTACTACGGCGAGCCACGCAACCTGATGGTCACGACCCGCTGGGATTTCTGAGGCTGCGGGTGTAGGAGCAGCCTTGTGCTGCGAAGAGGCCGGTGCATAAGGCCTAGATGTGAGGGACCTGCACTGGCCTCTTCGCAGCGCAAGGCTGCTCCTACAAACAGCCCTAGGCCTGTCAGTTAGGGCCTAGGCCTGGGTGCTGACCATCCCACCCGCGCTGCTGCCACCGCTCTCTTGAAGCGCTTCGAGCAGTTGCGCGGTCGCCTGCATGATTTGCCCAGTCAGGGTGGCGATGCTGGCCTGCTTGGCGCTCACCGCAGCGGCCTTGGCAGTCTCTTCCATCTTCGATGCCATCAATGCGGCCAACTGCTTCTGCTCTTCAGCCAGCTGCTTTTGCAGTTCCTTGATCATCTGCCGCAACTGCTGCACCGCTGCCGACTCGTCGCTGCTCTCGCTGCCTTGGGCCGACTCCGCCTGGCCACCGCCACCCACCTTCAAGGTGTCGCCACTGATGCTCAAAGGCCCGCCTTTTTCGCTCTGCGCGGCCTGCTTGGCCTGCTCGCGCTCGGCGGCCGCCGCGGCGCTCATCGCCTGGGCGGAAACACCGTTGATGTGGAGGTTACTCAAAGATATTGCTGTCATGCCGATTCCCTGCCTTCAGGTGAGTCCTTGCCTTGACCCCCTATCGGCCGCCGGACGCAGTTCTTTAGCCAGCGGTGACAAAACCCTGTAACCCCACCAGTAAATTCCCCCTCGTGTGGCTCGTTCCAACACATGTACTTGCGCAGGAGCCGGAGCCCCGGCGGGCGTCCACATTCGACCATTCAGGGAATCGCAGCCATGAGCCAGTCCTCACAGCAGGAAACAATCAAAGATCTGATCGGCGTGGGCTTCGGCCCTTCCAACCTGGCCTTGGCCATCGCCCTGGAGGAGCTCGCTCAGTCCCAGGGCCATGCCCTGGACGCGCTGTTCATCGACAAGCAGAAAGACTACCGCTGGCACGGCGAGACACTGGCGACCCAGAGCGAGCTGCAGATTTCGTTTCTCAAGGACCTGGTCTCGCTGCGCAACCCGACCAGCCCTTACAGCTTCGTCAATTACCTGCACCAGAAGCAGCGCCTGGCCGACTTCATCAACCTCGGCACTTTCTATCCCTGCCGCCTGGAGTACAACGACTACCTGCGCTGGGCCGCCGAGCACTTCGCCACCCAGGCGGTGTATGGCGAAGAAGTGGTGCGCATCGAGCCCGAAGTGACGGCCGGCCGGGTCGAGCACCTGCGCTTGGTCTCGCGCGACCTGCAAGGCCGCGAATACAGCCGCCGCACCCGCTCGGTAGTGGTCGGCAGCGGCGGCACGCCGAAAATTCCGGAAAAGTTCGGCGCCTTCAAAGATGACCCACGCGTCTTCCACCACTCCCAGTACCTCAGCAGCCTGAACAAACTGCCGTGCACTGAAGGCAAGCCGATGCGCATCGCGGTGATCGGCTCTGGCCAGAGCGCCGCCGAGGCCTTCATCGACCTCAACGACAGCTACCCGTCGGTCAAGGTCGACATGATCCTGCGCGGCTCGGCACTCAAGCCGGCCGACGACAGCCCGTTCGTCAACGAGATTTTCTCCCCAGGCTATACCGACCTGGTCTACAACGAGCCGGCCGACCAACGCAGCAAGCTGCTGGGCGAGTACCACAACACCAACTACTCGGTGGTCGACCTGAACCTGATCGAACGCATCTACGGCATCCTCTACCGCCAGAAGGTCGCCCACCAGTTCCGTCACAACGTGCTGTGCCGGCGGCAGGTGGAAGCGGTGGTGGCCACCCGCGAAGGCCTGGAACTGACCCTGCGCGACCTCGCCACTGGCCAGCACCAGACCCACCGCTACGATGCGGTGATCCTGGCTACCGGCTACGAGCGCCGCTCGCACCGCGACCTGCTGGCACCACTGGCGGGTTACCTGGACGACTTCAGCGTCGACCGCAACTACCGGGTACTGGCCAGCCCAGACCTGCAGGCGTCGGTTTACCTGCAAGGTTTCTGCGAGAACAGCCACGGCCTGAGCGACACCTTGCTCTCGGTGCTGCCCGCCCGCGCCGCCGAGATCGGCCAGGCGCTGTACCAGGACCTGTCGCGCCTCAATGGCCGTTCGCAACCGGCTGTCGCCCTGACCAGCGCCTGATTCCCGCCTTTACTCGCCGGCCTGTCGCCCTGCGCGAAGGCCGGCTTGTGCTTTCTGAAACATTTGCTTGCATTTAAAACGGCAGGATTTCCATTCTCATTCGTCTTTATAAGTGCAGCCCTCTTGGTTGGGCATAAGCTCGACTACACATTTCAGAAGACGATCAGATGGCCAAATCCCCGAAAAAATCCAAATCCAAGTTGTGGTTCCTGGTCCACAGCTGGCTCGCCCTCCCGATCTGGTTCTTCGTGCTGATCGTCTGCTTTACCGGCATGCTCGCCGTGGTCAGCCAGGAGATTGTCTGGCTGGCCAACCCGGACGTGCGCGCCAGCAAGCCTGACGGCGATGCCGAACGCCTGAGTTACCAGCAGGTGCTCGATGCCCTGCACAAGGCCGAGCCGGACATGGCTGTGGAGTCGCTGAGGCAGCCGGATGGCTCGCACTTCGCCCTGACCGCCGATGTGACCTTCCCCGACGGCACCAGCCCAACGCTCTACGTCAACCCGTACACCGGGGCCATCCAGGGCAAGAGCCCGGACTTCAACTTCGAAGGCTTCACCCGCGCCTTGCATGGCTGGTGGCTGGTGCCCTTCACCAATGGCTTCAGCTGGGGTTGGTACTTGGTCTCGATCCTCGGCCTGCCGATGCTGGCCTCGCTGGTCACAGGCCTGGTGGTCTACAAGAAATTCTGGAAGGGCTTCTTCAAGCCCGTTCGCACCGGCCATGGCTCACGCATCTTCTGGGGTGACCTGCACCGGCTGGCCGGGGTTTGGTCGATCTGGTTCATCGCGGTCATTTCCATCACCGGTACCTGGTTCCTGATCCAAGCGATTTTGTTCGACAACAACATCAGCATCTCCAGCCGACCTATCGTACCGGTCATCGCCCGTGAGGATGTGCCGCAGACAGCCGATGGCAGCCAGGCACCGCGCATCGATGTGGATGAAGCGGCGCGCATCGCCGGCTTGGCGATCCCGGGCCTGGAGATCAGCTCCGTTTCGCTGCCGGCTACTGCCTACAGCCATGTCACCCTGGGTGGCCGCGGCTGGTACCCGCTGATGTTCCAGTCGGCCGCCGTCAACCCCTACACCAGCAACGTCGACAGCCAGTTCCTGATTAGCGACCGCTCTGCCCTGGAGTTTGTCACCGAGTCCATGCGCCCCCTGCACACCGGCGACTTTGGCGGCCTGGCGATCAAGCTGATCTGGTTCTTCTTTGGCCTGGTGCTCACCCTGATGGTGTTCAGCGGCCTGTTGATCTGGACTAAACGCACCGCCCAGGCGACCGCCGCCGCCCTCAAGCGCAGCGAGCGTGCGCCACGCGCGGCCAGCCGTGAAACCACCGTGGAGATCCGCCCATGAGCCAGGCCAAGACCCTGCCCGCCAGCCCGCTCAAGCAGTGGTGGCTGAAATGGCGCTTCCACCTGAACATCCTGCTGATCCTCATCCCGCTGGGTTTCATGCCCAAGTACTTCGAAAACGCCAGGCTGTTCCGTGGCGACGCCGGGCTGGGGGCGAACGTGATCAGCGACATCCAGGTCGGCCCCTACAGCCTGAACTTGGCCGAACTGCGCGACGAGGCACCACGCGCCGACGGCCCGGCCGGCCATTTCAAGTCGTTCAGCGCCTCGCTGTGCAAGGCCTGCATCAATGACGTCAAGGCCGTCTACCTGCGCATCGGCAAACCGCGCAGCCTGCGCGCTGCTGGCACCATTTTCTTCGGCGCTCCGTACCGCATGGGCACCAACCTGCTGATACCGCCGCGCACCCAGCCTGATGCACAGATCTGGATCACCCTCGAAGGCTGGGACGGCAGCATGCACCAGGCTTCGGTCCCCCTGGCCAAGGCATCGCCCGCCACCGTGGCCTGGCTCGAGAAACAAGGAGGCAAGAAATGAAACACCTGATGCGTAAGCTCGCCCTGCCCTTGCTGGTACTGGCCGCCGGCCCTGCCCTGGCCCACAACCCGATGTGCGAATGCGAAGAAGTGGCCAGCGGCCAGGTCAAATGCACCGGCGGTTTCTCGGATGGCAGCGGCGCCCCTGGGGTGACCCTGGATGTGATCGGCTATGACGAGCAGGTGCTGGTCGGCGGCAAGCTCGGCGACGACTCGACCCTCACCTTCAAACGCCCCGACGGTGAGTTCTACGTGCTGTTCGATGCAGGCCCTGGGCATGTCGTCGAAGTCGACTACGCCGACATTGCCCAACCATGAACAGCCCGGCCATGAATAGCCCAGCCATGAATAGCCCAGCCATGAACCGCGCCCAGGTAGTCCGCCCGGCCGGCGCCGGCCACGAAACCCTGTACGTGCTGCTGGTCAGCCTGCTGATCGTGGTGCTTGCCGCCACGGTGGTGATGCTGCGTGGCGAACGCGAGGACGAACAGACCATCGCCAGCCACCAGATCGACGCCCGCCGCGACCTGACCCCCGCCGAACAAGGCCTGTACACCGACCTGCGCGTGGCCTTCGACGAGATCCAGTTGCTGCGCGAGGAAACCGCCGCCGTGCCCAGCGTACAAGCCCTGGCCGACGACGGCTTGCCACCTTTTGTGGTCGATGCGGGCAGCCAGAGCCGCGGTGGCCACCAGTGGTCGTGGCTGGCAACTGGCGCCTACCTGGGCCGCAGCCAGGCCCCTCAGGTGGCCGGCAGCCTGCTGCTGATTCTACCTGACGACAGCACTGGCCAGCCGGATGTGTGGCTACGCCGCGACAGCGCCGCCGTTACGCCGGACGACCTGGGCCATGCCGCCCTGATCGCCGCTGGCTGGCAACAGGTGGTCAGCCACTACGACGCCGGGGTCACCCGCGAACACCGTCACTGAACCCAAGGACTCCCCCATGTTCCGCTCCGCCCTCGCCCTGCTCCTGGCCCTTGCCCTGCCGGCACTGGCCCTGGCCGATAACGGCAAGCCACTGCGCATCGGCATTACCCTGCACCCGTACTACAGCTACGTCAGCAACATTGTCGGTGACAAGGCCGAAGTGGTGCCGCTGATCCCGGCGGGCTTCAACCCGCATGCCTACGAGCCGCGCGCGGAGGACATCAAACGCATCGGCACGCTGGACGTGGTGGTGCTCAACGGTGTGGGCCATGACGACTTCGCCGACCGCATGATCGCGGCCAGCGAAAAACCCGGCATCGCCACCATCGAGGCCAACCAGAATGTGCCGTTGCTAGCCGCCACCGGCATCGCCGCGCGTGGCGCCGGCAAGGTGGTCAACCCGCACACTTTCCTGTCGATCAGCACCACCATCGCCCAGGTCAACAACATTGCCCGCGAACTGGGCAAGCTCGACCCGGACAACGCCAAGTTCTACACGCAAAATGCCCGCGCCTATGCTAAACGCCTGCGCGCCCTGCGCGCCGAGGCCCTGGCCAAGGTCACCGAAGCGCCCAGCGCGACCTTCCGCGTGGCGACCATCCATGCGGCCTACGACTACCTGGTGCGTGACTTTGGCCTGGAGGTCACTGCAGTGGTCGAACCGGCGCACGGCATCGAGCCAAGCCCGGCCCAGCTGAAAAAGACCATCGACCAGCTCAAGGCGCTGGACGTGAAAGTGATCTTCTCGGAGATGGACTTCCCGTCCGCCTACGTCGAGACCATTCAGCGCGAATCGGGCGTGCGCCTGTACCCGCTGACGCATATTTCCTACGGTGACTACACCAAGGAAAAGTACGAAGTGGAGATGAAGCGCAACCTCGATACCGTGGTCCGCGCCATCCAGGAGAACCGCGCATGACCGCCGCCGCCCACCTCGCCGCGGCCAATGGGCCGCGCATCGAGTTTGCCGGCATCGACCTGACCTTGGGCCGCACCCGCATTCTCGAACAGGTCAGCTTCAGCGTGGCGGCCGGCAGCGTGCATGCGATCGTCGGCCCCAACGGCGGCGGCAAAAGCTCGCTGATCAAGACCCTACTCGGGCAGATGCCGCACCAGGGCCAACTGACCCTGCACTGGCCGAGCCCCCACGAAGTGATCGGCTACGTGCCCCAGGCGCTAGAGTTCGACCGTGGCCTGCCGATGACCGTGGACGACTTCATGGCCGCCATGTGCCAGCGCCGGCCCGCCTTCCTCGGCCTGTCACGCCGCGTGCAACCGGCCATCGATGCCGCGTTGGCCCGGGTCGGCATGCTCGACAAGCGCAAGCGGCGCATGGGCGCGCTGTCCGGCGGTGAACGCCAGCGCGTGCTGCTGGCACAGGGGTTGATTCCCGAGCCGCAACTGCTGGTGCTGGATGAACCCATGTCGGCCCTCGACGAAGCGGGCATTCAGGTGTTCGAGCAGCTGCTGCACGGCTGGCGCCAGGCTGGCACCACCGTGTTGTGGATCGAGCACGACCTGGAGGCCGTGCTGCGCCTGGCCGACCGGGTCACTGGCCTGAGCCGCCAGGTGCTGTTCGACGCCCCACCCGCACAGGCCCTGACCCCAGAGCGCCTGCTTGGCCTGTTCTCCGTTCACCCGCGCAGCGAGAGCCTTGCCTCATGAGTTTTGAAGCATTTCGCCAACTGGTCCAGGAATGGGCCAACACCGGCTACCTGCCCGAGGCGCTGGCCTACGGGTTTGTGGTCAATGCCCTGTTGGCCGGCCTGATGATCGGCCCGGTGCTGGGCGGCTTGGGCACCCTGGTGGTGGTCAAGCGCTTTGCCTTCTTCTCCGAGGCGGTCGGCCATGCCGCGCTTACGGGGGTTGCCATTGGCATCCTGCTGGGCGAGCCGTATACCGGCCCTTACGGCAGCCTGTTCGGTTACTGCCTGCTGTTCGGCATCTTGCTCAACTTCCTGCGTAACCGCACCGGGTTGTCGCCGGATACGCTGATCGGCGTGTTCCTGTCGGTGTCCCTGGCCCTGGGTGCGAGCCTGCTGCTGATGCTGGCGGGCAAGATCAACGTGCACATCCTCGAAAACGTGCTGTTCGGCTCGGTACTGACGGTCAGCGCCCAGGACCTGGTGGTGTTGGGTATCGTCGCGGTGCTGGTGCTGGCGCTGGCCTTGCCGCTGTACAACCGCATCATGCTGGCCAGTTTCAACCCGCAACTGGCGGCGGTACGCGGGGTGGCGGTGAAGACCCTGGACTACCTGTTCGTGGTGCTGGTGACCCTGGTCACGGTGGCGTCGGTGAAGGTGATCGGGGCGATTCTGGTCGGTGCGCTGCTGGTGATTCCGGCGGCTGCGGCACGCCTGGTCAGCCAGTCGCTCAAGGGCTTTTTCTTCATTTCGGTGCTGATCGCCACGCTGAGCACCCTGCTCGGCATCTTGTTGCCGATCGTTTGCGACCTGCCGGTACCTTCCGGCGCTGCGATCATTCTGGTCGCCGGCATTTGCTTCGCCTTGGCCGCACTGGCCCGCGCGCTTGTTCCACGCCTGCAAGGAAACCCGGCATGAACCTGAAACAGCTGACCTTGGCACTGACCCTGGCGGGCCTGCCTTCGCTCTCTTTTGCCACGCAAGTGCTCACCACCTTGCCGGTGACCCACAGCCTGGCCACGGCCCTGCTCGACGGCACTTCGGTGCAGCTCAAGCGCGCAGCGCCTGCCAACCTGCCGGCCAGCCGCCAGCCTTCGTACTTCAGCAGCCGCGGCGGCGAAAGCCTGGCAAACGCCGCGCAACAGGCCGACGCAGTCATCGGGGTGCGCTCGATATGGCGTGACGACCCGCTCTACCCGATGGCCCGGCGCAGCAATATCCGCATCGTCGAAATTGATGCAGCGCGCCCGGTGGACGGCGCCTTGCCAGGGATTGCGGTGACCGGCGACGACGCCTACGGCGCCTACCCGTGGCTGAACCCGACCAACCTTGGGCGCATGGCCGATGTGGTGGCCAATGACCTGGAACGGTTGTCGCCGGCCGACAAGGCGAAGATCCAGGGCAACCTGGCCGGCCTCAAGCGCCAGCTGCTGGAGCTGACGGCCAGCAGCCAGACCCAGCTGGCCGAGGTAGACAACTTGACCGTGGTCAGCCTGTCCGAGCGCTTGGGCTACCTGGCCAGCGGGTTGAACCTGGATGTGGTGGAGCAGGCGCTGCCGGCCGAGGGCAAGTGGGATGCGGCGGCGCTCAAGGCGCTGGGGGAAAACCTGAAAAGTCAGGACGTGGCATTGGTGCTGGACCATCGCCAGCCGGAGCCAGCGGTGGCTGAGGTGATCAAGGCTGCAGGGGCTCGGTTGGTGGTGGTGAACAGTGATGCCGATGATGCGGTGGCCGGGTTGAAGGCCAGTGTTGACCAAGTGGTTGGCGCCTTGAGCGAAAGCTGATGCCGCCTGTACTGGCCTCTTCGCGGGTAAACCCGCTCCCACAGGTCTCTGTCGGTGAGGGGCCTGGCCGGGAAGAGGCCTGTACAGGCCATCGACATTCAGCGCTTCATGCACCGCTGATATCGCTCATCCACCCTGCCCGCAAACCACGCGGTGGTGAGCTTGCGGGTAATCTTCGGGCTCTTCAGCTCGATCCCCGGCAAGACCGCACGCGCCACCGGTTTGCCTGCCGCCGCATCCGCCAGCTCGAACACACCGCTGTACAGCTTGCTGTCTTCAAAGGCCAGGCTGTCACCCGACTCCAGCTGGCTGCGAATCTGTGGGTTGCGCAAACCGAGCTTCACCCCCAATTTGCGCGCCGCCAGCTCGGTGGTACCGGGCATGATCGCGCCGGGGGCAATCAGGTCGCCATCCAGCGCCAGGCTGGTGCCCGTCACCTTGCTCAGCACCGCCTGGAACGCCGCATTGCGGCTGGCGTACCAGCCTGCATTGAAATCAGCGAAGCGGTACAGCTGGCGATCGTAATGCGCCGGGTAGCCCAGCAGGTGGGCAATGCCGAAATACAGGCCGCCACGGCGGCTGAACACTTCCTGGCGGATCGTGCCGTCATAGCTGTAGGGGTAGTCCTTGGCGTGCTTTTCGGCGAAGTCGATGCTGACCTGCATCGGCCCGCCGGTGTGCACCGGGTTGAGCCCGCCCAGCAAGGTCTTACCCAGTGGCAGGCGGGCGATGACTTCGTCGTACAGCGCACTCAGTTGCTTCTCGCTGCGCACGGCCAGCAGCCGCTGCTGGTAGCTCTGGCCGTTACCGGAAGGCGTCGTTAGCGCGCCATCCACCAGCAGGCGGGGAATGTGCAGGCGCGCGGCGCGGCGGTCGATTTCGTCGCGGGCGATGCGCCCGAGGTTGGGCACCTGTGGGTCGGCGTTGAAGGTCGACTCCTGCTCGGTCACCGCCAGTACAGCGCACAGGTTGCTTTTGCTAGGCGCAATGCGCTGGGCTTCGAAGGCCTGTTGAATGTCCTTGGCCCAGCCTGCACGGTCTTTGGCTTGCGCGGGTAATAAGCGCATCAGTTGGGCGCGCACCTTGGCAGGGTCCGCTTCAGGCTCTTCTTCACGACGCCCCGCGCAGCCTTGCAGCAGCGCCAGGGCCATCAGGGCCGTCGCCAGTAACCGCGCGTTCAGGGCTGCTCACCGACCAGGTAGGTCTTGCTGATATGGCGGAACTGCGGGTGGCTGGCACTGCCCATCAGTTCGAACAGCACCATCTCACGGGTGACGATGTGCGCCCCGGCTGCGCGCATGCGCGCCAGGCCCGCTGCCTTGCTGGCTGCGGTGCGGCTGTCACAGGCATCCTCGACCACGAACACCTGCTTGCCCAACGCCAGCAGGCCGAGCACGGTTTGCAGCACACAGACGTGGGTTTCCATGCCGCAGACGATCACCTGCTCACGTGCCATCAAACTGGCCGGCAAGCACTCGGCGGCCACACAGGAGAAATGGCTTTTTTCCACTACCTGGGCAGCAGGCGCTGCAGCGGTCAGTTCCGCCACGGTAGGGCCAAGCCCTTTGGGGTACTGTTCGGAAATGACCGTCGGCAGTTCCAGCTCCGCAGTCGCCGCCAGCAACCAGCGCGCTCGCGCCCGAGTGCCTTCGGGGTCGCTCATGGCGCCGATGAGTTTTTCCTGGATGTCGACGACCAGCAGCGTGGCCTTGTGTGGATCGATCAGCATTGTCTGCCCCTTGCCTGGGAAAAGGCCTAGCCTCCCCCAGGCAAGCGGTGACGTCAATCAGGCCGAAAGCCGATGTGGCTCAAGCGACGCGGCCAGCACGCCGAGCACACGGTCTTCGTGTTCGTGGATGAAGAAGTGGCTGCCGGGGAATATTTCCAACGAAAAGTCGCCCAGGGTTTCCTTGCGCCAGGCCAGCAGTTGCTCCTCGCTGGCCCGGTCGTCTTCGCCGCCCAGCACGTGCAGCGGGCATTGCAACGCTGGCCGCTGACGATAGGCATAGCGGCCGCACAGCAAAAAGTCGGCGCGCAGGATCGGCAAGGTCAGGCTCATCAACTCGGCATTGCCCAGCACTTCCTCTGGCGTACCGTTGAGTTCGCGCAATTCGCTGATCAGCTCATCGTCGCGCTTTGGGTCGCGCCAATTCTTACCATCGTAGTCTTCGCGCCGGGTGGGGGCGGCGGTGCCGCAGGCGAACAACGCTAACGGCGGCGCACACCCCAGCGCCTGTAGCTCATGGGCCAGCTCGAAGGCCAGCAGCGCGCCCAGGCTATGACCGAGCAAGGCATACGGCGCGCTGGCGGCCAGGCGTTGCTCGGCCGCCAATTGCCGGGCGAGCGCCTGCATGTCGGTCTGCAGCGGTTCGCCCATGCGCGCACCGCGCCCAGGCAGTTCCACCGGCCGCACCTGCAGCCAGGCCGGCAGCTTACGCCGCCAGCGGCTGTAAACCATGGCGCTGGCCCCGGAGTACGGCAGGCACAGCAGGTTCAGTGAGGTCACTGCGCTGCGGCTTCGGCCATCTTCTGGCGCAGGCTCAGCGGGCGCATGTCGGTCCAGACCTCGTCGATGTAGGCCAGGCAGTCTTTTTTCAGGCCACTCTTGCCTACTGCTCGCCAGCCATTGGGGATTGCCTTGTAGTCGGGCCAGATCGAGTACTGCTCTTCGTGGTTGACCACTACCTGGAACTGGATATCGTCGCGGTCGAATACGGAAGTCATTGCCTGTCTCCTTGAGTGATAGGTGCCGGTACGCGCTTGGCGTAGGACGGTTCTCAAGTAGACGTAAGGCGGTGCGGGAAAATTAGGGGGTGATTGAAAGGGGCATGGCGTTGTTTTTGCAGCGCCTGGGAGATCGAGCGCCGCGCGGGCGGCGCTCGATCTCCCAGGCGCCAAAGCAATAAAGACATGCCCTGTAACCCATCCCCTCACGCCCCCCGCAGCAAGTCATGGTCATCCAGCAACCGATAAGCCACCTGCGGATTACGCTCCAACCCCCGCCGAATCGCCGCCGGTATCAACTGCCGGGTCTTGCGGCAAAGCCCCGGTTGTTCATCCAGCTCGATGACGATCCCGCGCATGGTCCGCACCTCATTGAACCCCGGGGCAATGTGCACACGGATGCCAAGGTTTTCATACATCCGCTGTTGCAGGCGCTGCAGGTCTTCCAGGTCCTTGAGGTTCTCCAACCGCTCGAGCAGGCGCTTCTCCTCCTGCCGCGTGAGCAGGAGGATGCGCTGCGCCGCTGACGGCTGCTCGGCCAGGTGCTCGCGGCCGCAGTTACAGGCGCCAGGGGGGCACGGTTGGCGAAGGTTGGGTGGTGTGCTCATGGGGCAAGCATAGCCTTCTTCGCCATCAAGCCCCAATTCGAACCTGTTAGGGCCAAAAGGGCCGCTGCGCGCCCCATCGCCGGCAAGACAGTTGCTCCCACGAGAATGCGCGGTTCTTGTGGGAGCCGGCTTGCCGGCGATGGGCTGCACAGCAGCCCCAGTGCCTCAAAATCCAATTTATTTCCTGCCAGGCAAAAAAATTTCACAAAGCGCTAGACCTGAACCCATCACTTCGCCTATAAATCGCCCAAAGGAAATTTATATTCCTACGAAGAAACACTCTTCGCCATCCCGCGAACCCCTTTGCCCTTGTGCCCGACCTGCCCCACTCCACCACGAGGCCCCGACATGCATCCCGCTCCCGATCATTTCATCCTGCGCGTCAGTTGCCCGGCCGTGTCCGGCATCGTCGCCGCGGTGACCACCTACCTGGCCGAGCACGGTTGCTACATCAGCGAGATGGCGCAGTTCGACGACGAGGACAATGGCCGCTTCTTCATGCGCGCCGTGTTCCGCTACAACACCGGTGTCAGCGGTGACACGCCGCAACTGGAAGCGGGCTTTGCCGACGTCGCCCAGCGCTTCGACATGCAATGGAGCCTGCACAGCAGCGCCCGGCCGATGCGTGTGTTGCTGATGGTCAGCAAGTTCGACCACTGCCTGTCCGACCTGCTCTACCGCCACGCCAAGGGCGAGCTGGACATGCACATCACTGCCGTGGTTTCCAACCACCTGGACCTGCGCCCCATGGCCGAACGCCAGGGCATCCGTTTCGTCTACCTGCCGGTAACCAAAGAAACCAAGGCCGAGCAGGAGGCCGCGCTGATGCGCATTGTCGAGGACACCGGCACCGAGCTGGTGGTGCTGGCGCGCTACATGCAAATCCTCTCCGACGACCTGTGCCGGCAACTGTCGGGCCGGGCGATCAATATTCACCATTCGTTCCTGCCCGGTTTCAAAGGCGCCAAGCCTTACCACCAGGCTTACCAACGCGGGGTCAAGCTGATCGGCGCCACTGCGCACTACGTCACCAGCGACCTCGACGAAGGGCCGATCATCGAGCAGGAAGTGCAGCGCGTGGACCACGCCTACGCCCCTGACAACCTGGTAGCCATCGGCCGTGACACCGAGACCATCGCCCTGTCGCGTGCGGTGAAGTACCACCTGGAACACCGGGTGTTCCTCAACCACGACCGCACGGTGATCTTCAAATGAACGCCCTCCCCAGCGTCAAGCTGATCGACGGTAAGGCCACGGCGGCGCGGGTGCTGACCGAGGTCCGTGAGCAGGTGCACACTCTGCGCCAGGGCGGTGTGCAACCAGGCCTGGCCGTGGTGCTGGTAGGCGCCGACGCCGCCAGCCAGGTGTATGTGCGCAACAAGGTGCTGCGTGCCGAGGAAGTGGGCATCCGCTCCCTGGAGCATCGCCTGCCGGTAGACACGTCTCAAGCCCACCTGCTCACCCTGATCGACCGGCTCAACCGTGACAACGCGGTCAACGGCATCCTCGTGCAACTGCCCTTGCCGGCACACATCGACGCGCACCGCGTGCTGCAAGCCATCAGCCCGCTCAAGGACGTGGACGGCTTCCACAGCGAGAACGTCGGCGGCCTGGCCCAGGGCCGCGACGTGCTCACCCCCTGCACCCCCAGTGGCTGCATGCGCCTGTTGCGCGATGCTTGCGGTGAGTTGCGCGGCAAGCATGCGGTGGTGGTGGGGCGTTCGAACATTGTCGGCAAACCCATGGCCGCCCTGCTGCTGCAAGCCGACTGCACGGTGACCGTGGTGCACTCGCGCAGCCACGACCTGCCGGCGTTGTGCCGCCAAGCCGACATCCTCGTTGCTGCGGTGGGCAAGCCGCGCCTGATCGGCGCCGACTGGCTCAAGCCCGGCGCAGTGGTGATCGACGTCGGCATCAATCGCATCGATGAAGACGGCCGCAGCCGCCTGGTCGGCGACGTCGATTTTGCCGCCGCCCTGCCCCAGGTCGCCGGCATCACCCCAGTGCCCGGTGGCGTCGGCCCAATGACCATCGCCTACCTGATGAAAAACACCCTGCTCGCCCTCGACCTGCAACAACAGGCCGCCCACCAGGAGCGCACCGCATGCCTTTCGCCCTGCTGAAATACGGCCTGAGCGCCGACTACCCGGTGGAGGTCGACCTGCCGCCACCCTGCGAACTCAAACCGCGCTACGACGTAGTGATCATCGGCGGCGGCGGCCACGGCCTGGCCATCGCCTACTACCTGGCCAAGTACCACGGCATCACCAACGTCGCTGTGCTGGAAAAGGCCTACCTGGGTGGCGGTAATACCGCACGCAACACGGCGGTGATTCGCTCCAACTACCTCACCAGTGAAGGCGTGCGCTTTTACGCAGAATCGGTGCGGATGTTCCAGAACCTGTCCAACGAGTTCGACTTCAACATCATGTACTCCGAGCGCGGCCAGCTGACCCTGGCGCACACCGACGCCACCGTGCGCGCCTTCCGCCAGCGTGCCGAGGTCAACAAGCACTTTGGCGGGCGCACCGAGATGATCGACCGCCAGCAGATCCGCGAACTGGTGCCGAGCCTGAACCTCGACCCCGGCCACCTGCCGGTGCTGGCCGGGCTGTGGCACATCGACGGCGCCACCGCACGCCACGACGCGGTGGCCTGGGGCTACGCCAAGCAGGCCGCCAAGCGCGGGGTCGAGATTCATCAACTGACCGAGGTGCAGGACCTGCTGATCCGCAATGGCCGCATCGAAGCGGTGAAGACCAACCGTGGCACGGTGCAGTGCGGCTGCGTGGTGCAGGCCGTGGCCGGGGCCAGTTCGCTGTTGATGGCCAAGGCCGGCATCCGTGCGCCGATCCATACCTACCCGCTGCAGGCCATGGTCACCCAGCCGTTCAAGCCATTTCTCGATCCGCTGGTCAGCTCGTCGGCGCTGCACTGCTACGTGCAGCAGACCAGCCGTGGCGAGATCGTCTTCGGCGGCGGCTCCGACCCCTACCCGCTGTACAACACCCGCTCCACCCTCGATTTGAAGGAAAGCCTGCTGGCCCACGCCATCGAGATGTTCCCGTTCATGGCCAACGCCAAGCTGATGCGCCAATGGGCCGGGATGACCGACATGACGCCGGACTACAGCCCGATCATGGGCCTGTCGCCGGTCGACAACTACTACCTGGACGCCGGCTGGGGTACCTGGGGTTTCAAGGCCACGCCGATTTGCGGCAAGACCATGGCCGAGCTGGTCGCCAGTGGCGGCAAGGTGCCAGAGATGATCGCGCCCTTCGCCCTGGAGCGCTTCAGCCGCTTCCAGCAAGTCAACGAAATGGGCGCGACCGCCGCCAGCCACTAAAAGGAACGCACGATGAAGATCCTGACCTGCCCCTTGAACGGCCCGCGCAACATCAGCGAATTCACCTACGGCGGCGAGTTCAAGCACATGCCCGACCCGGCCGCCTGCAGCGATGCCGAATGGGCCGACTACGTATTCAACAGCGACAACCACGCCGGTGTAGTCATCGAGTGGTGGCTGCACAACGCCTCCAGCTACTGGTTCCTGGCCGAGCGCCACACCGTCAGCGACCAGGTGCTGCGCACCTTCGATCCAAAAGAACTGTTCGACCGCCGCGTCGACTTCACCCCCGCCGCCACCCCGGAGATCGCCGGATGAACAGCCACACTCGCCTCCCCGCGCCCATGGGCCTGCTGATCGACCGCGAGCGGCCCCTGCGTTTCAACTTCGATGGCCAGGCCTGCCAGGGCTTTGCCGGCGACAGCATCGCCAGTGCCCTGCTCGGCAACGGCCGCTGGTTGCTGTCGCGTTCGTTCAAGTACCACCGCCCGCGAGGCCCGCTGAGCCTGGCCGGGCAGGATGCCAACACCTTGGTGCAACTGCCCGACGAACCCAACGTGCTGGCCGACATGGAGGCGGCGCGTGATGGGCAGGTGGTCGAGGGGCAGAACTTCAACGGCAGCCTGGAACACGACCGTGACGCCTACCTGGGCACGTTTTCGCGGTTCATGCCGGTAGGCTTCTATTACCGCTCGTTCTACAAGCCCAAGGGCATGTGGAAGGTCTGGGAGCCGCTGATTCGCAAGAAGGCCGGCCTCGGCGTGCTGGACCTCGGCTTCAAGCCGCAGTACTACGACAAGGCCTATCTGTTCGTCGATGTGGCGGTGATCGGCGGTGGCCCTGCCGGCTTGCGCGCGGCGCTGGACGCGGCCAACGCCGGGGCCAAGGTGCTGCTGATCGAGCAGCAACCGGTGCTGGGAGGCTCGCTGACCTACGCCCGCTTCGACATCGCCGGCACCCGCGCGGCCAGCCTGCGCCAGGAGCTGCTGGCGGCTGTCGAGGGCCACCCGAATATCCACGTGCTGCTCGAGGCCACCTGCAACGGCTGGTTCACCGACAACTACCTGCCGGTGATTCAGCACAAGCGCCTGTATAAGGTACGCGCCACGCGCTGCCTGGTGGCGGCGGGCTCATTCGACCAGCCGGTGGTGTTTCGCAACAACGACTTGCCCGGGGTGATGCTGACCAGCGCCGCGCAACGGCTGATGAAGCTGTACGCGGTCAAGCCGGGGCAACGGGCGGTGATCCTCACGGGCCACGACGACGGCTACCTGGCCGCGCTCGACCTGCAGGAGCAAGGTGTGGCCATTGCCGCCCTGGTGGACATGCGCGCCGCGCCCGCCGATGCCGCGCTGGCTGCAGAATTGAAACGGCGTGATATCCCCATTCATCTGGGCAGCACCGTCTATGAAGCCCTGCACGACAAGGGCATGCGCCATTTGACTGGCGTCGATATCCGCCCGATCACCGGCCAGGGCAAGGTCGGCGACCATGGCCTGTGCCTGGCTTGCGACCTGCTGTGCATGTCGGCCGGCTACATGCCGGTGTACCAACTGCTGTGCCAGGCTGGCGGCAAGCTGGCCTATGACGTCAACCGCGACGAGTTCGCCATCAGCAACCTACCGGCGGGGCTGGATATCGCAGGCTCGGTGAACGGCCGGCATGTGCTAAGCAATGTGCTCACGGACGCCACCCGCGCAGCTAGCGAGGCCCTGGCGGCGCTTGGCCTGGAGGCCCCTGCGCAGGCAAGCTTCGTCGCAGAGGCCAAGGTCAATCATCCGTGGCCGATCTTCCCGCACCCCAAGGGCAAGGACTTCGTCGACTTCGACGAAGACTTGCAGGTGCGCGATATCGTCAACGCTACCCGCAGCGGCTATCGCGACGTGCAACTGGTCAAGCGCTTTTCCACGGTCGGCATGGGCCCATCGCAGGGGCGTCACTCGGCCTTGCCGACGGCTCGGCTCGTAGCGCTGGCGACCGGCCGCAGCATCAGCGAAACCGGCGTGACCACAGCACGGCCACCGTTCCAGGCCGAGAAACTGGCCCACGTGGCGGGCCGCGCTTTCGACCCGTACCGGCAGACACCGATGCACCGCCGTCACCTGCAAGCAGGCGCGAAAATGATGCCTGCCGGTATCTGGCAGCGCCCGGCCTACTACGGCAAGCCCGAGGACCGCGAACGCTGCATGCAAGAAGAAGCGCGGCATGTGCGCGAGAAGGTCGGGCTGATCGACGTCTCCACCCTCGGCGGCCTCGACGTGCGCGGCCCGGACGCGGCCGAGCTGCTCGAGCGCCTGTACACCTTCGGCTTCGCCAAACTGGCGATCGGCCGCACCCGCTATGCACTGATGACCAACGAGCACGGCGTGGTGATTGATGACGGCGTCTGCGCACGCCTGGCCGAGCAGCACTTCTATGTCAGCGCCACCACCAGTGGCGTCGACCGCATTTACCAGCAGATGCTCAAGTGGAACGCGCAGTGGCGCCTGGACGTCGACATCACCAACGTCACCGCCGCCCTGGCCGCCGTCAACCTGGCCGGCCCCTTGTCGCGCCAGGTGCTGGCCAAGGTGTGCGAAGGCGTGGAACTGTCGGCCGCGGCCTTCCCTTACCTGGGCGTACGCCTGGGCAAGGTGGCGGGCATTTCGGCGCGCATCCTGCGGGTCGGTTTCGTCGGCGAGCTGGGCTATGAAATCCATGTGCCGGCACGCCATGCCGAACGCCTGTGGGACGCCTTGATGCAAGCAGGCGCCGGGCTGGGCATTCGCCCGTTCGGTGTCGAGACCCAGCGCCTGCTGCGGCTGGAAAAAGGCCATGTGATCATCAGCCAGGACACCGATGGCATGACCCACCCCGCTGAAATCGACATGCAGTGGGCGATCGGCCGCAAGAAACCGTTCTTCGTCGGCAAGCGCTCGATCGAGATCCTCGAAGCGCAGCCGCTCAAGCGCAAGCTGGTCGGGTTCACGCTGCCCAAGGGTAGCCCGCAGCCACTGGAAGGCCACCTGGTGCTGGACGGCCCGGACATCAGCGGCAACGTCACCTCGTGCGAGTACTCGCAAACCCTGGGGCAGATCATCGGCCTGGCTTACGCCGGCGCCCACCAGGCCACCCCCGGCATGCACATCCCAATCCGCGTGGAGGGCGGTGTGATGGTCAATGCCAAGGTGGTGCAACTGCCCTTCCATGATCCCGACAACCTGCGCCAGGAGCTGTGAGCCATGACTAGCCTGAAGACAGAACAGTACTTCTCTCCCCAGCCACAGGCCGAGCAACTGCTGACCTGCGCGCTGACCGACCTGACCGACCTGGCGCGGGTGGGTTTTCGTGGCGCCGACAGCGCGCCCTACCTGCAAGCACGCGGCTATCGTTTGCCGCCACAGCCCAACCAGGCGCTGCGCCAGGACGACGGTAGCTGGGTGGCGCGGCTGTCGGCCACCGAATACCTGCTGCTGGGCAGTTTCGCCGACCAAGGGGCGCGGATTGCCGCCGAAGAGGCCGACTGGGTGCAGGACGCCCAGCGCAACTACCTGCTGCCGCGCCAGGACAGCCACGCCTGGCTGCAGCTGTCGGGGCAGCATTGCAGCGCGGTGATGGCCAAGCTATGCGGGGTTGACCTGCGTGCCCAGGCGTTCCCGGTCGGGGCCGTGGCGCAGACATCGGCGGCGCGGATCAATGTGATCGTGGTGAATGTCGGGCGTGAAGCGGTGCCGGCCTTGCAGCTGCTGTTTGACCGGGCTTCGTGGGCGTATTTTTGCGAAGCGATGCGGGATGCGATGGCGGAATTTGAAGGGGTGGAGATTGCACTGGACGCTGCGTACTAGCGGCAGGCGCGATTGAGGTAGGAGCAGCCTTGTGCTGCGAAGAGGCCCGTACCCGCAGCGAAGATCCACGGTGTTGCCACCGGCCTCTTCGCAGCACAAGGCTGCTCCTACACCCTTAAAGCGTGGCCAGCGGTGAGGCCTGGACGGCCCGCGAGCGCCAGGCAAACAGCAACACCATCACCAGGCCCAACCACGCCATCAACGCACCCGCCAGGGCCGCGCCACCCAGTGCGGCACCGATCGCATTGCCTAGATTGGGCGCCTCCTTGGCGGCCTCCATCACTGGCAGCGCCCCACACCAGCGGCAACGCCTTGCCCGCACACCTTGCGTAATACCAAAGCCAGGCGCGATTGAGGTAGGAGCAGCCTTGTGCTGCGAAGAGGCCCGTACCCGCAGCGAAGATTCACGGTGTTGCCACCGGCCTCTTCGCAGCACAAGGCTGCTCCTACACCCTTACAGCGTGGCCAGCGGTGAGGACTGGACGGCACGCGAGCGCCAGGCAAACAGCAACACCATCACCAGGCCCAACCCCGCCATCAACGCACCCGCCAGGGAAATCGCCGGGTAGCCCAGCCCTGCATTGATCACCGCGCCACCCAGCGCGGCACCGATCGCATTGCCCAGGTTGAACGCCCCGATATTCACCGCAGACGCCAGGTTGGGCGCCTCCTTGGCGGCCTCCATCACGCGCATCTGCAGCGGCGGTACCAGGGCAAAACTGGCAGCGCCCCACACCAGCACCGCCAGTGCGGTAGGCAGTGCCCAGGGCATCAACAGCGGGAACACCAGCAACACGGCAATCAGCACCGCCAACGAGACGATAAGCGTGCGGTCAACCGAACGGTCCGCCGCCTTGCCACCCCACACGTTGCCCAGCGTCAGGCCAATACCGAACAACACCAGCATGGCGGTGATGAACGGTGTGGAGGCCTGGGCTTCACTGTGCAGGATTGGCGCAATGTAGGTAAAGACGGTAAACATCGCACTGGAACCCACCACGGTCAGTGCCAGCGCCGCCAGTACCGGGCCACGGCCCAGCACGCGGATCTCGGCCATCACCCCATCGCTTTTCGGCAGCGGCACATTAGGCAGTGCGTACCACAGCGTCGTCATCGCAATCAGCCCCAGGCCCGCAATGCCCCAGAAGGCCGTACGCCACCCCAGCAATTCGCCAAACCAGGTGGCCAGCGGCACACCGCCGATGGTCGCCAGCGTCAGCCCCATGAACATGGCCGCCACGGCCCCTGCCCGTTTTTCAGGCGGCACCACGCTGGCCGCGACGATCGAGCCAATGCCAAAGAACGCGCCATGGTTGAGCGAGGTCACCACGCGGGCAACCATCAGGCTGGCGTAGTCAGTCGCCAGGGCCGACATCAGGTTACCCAGGGTGAAAATGGCCATCAGCCCGATCAGCAGGTAACGCCGTGGCACCCTGCCGGTGGCCAAAGTCATCAGCGGGGCACCGATCAGCACGCCGAGGGCGTAGGCACTGACCAGCAGCCCGGCTGCGGGGATCGACACGCCAAGGTCGGTGGCAATACTGGGCAACATGCCCATGGGGGCGAACTCGGTGACGCCGATGCCAAAGGCACCGATGGCGAGTGCGACGAGGGGTGGATTGATGCGCATGAAACGGCTCCTTATCTGTGCCTGAAATGCTACGATCCGTTTCATGCGGACACTAGACTGCATTTTTGCCAACCACCTTTGCGCACGAGGCACAAATGGACTTCACCGGAAGGTCTGGAGAGATGGAGATTTTTGCCAAGGTGGCGCAAGAAGGCAGCTTGTCTGCGGCGGCACGTGCGCTGGGGCTGACGCCGTCGGCTGTCAGCCGGATCATCGCCCGTACCGAGCAGCGCCTGGGCACTCGCCTGCTGTTGCGCACCACGCGCGCCATCACGCTGACTCCAGAGGGCGACGCCTACCTGCGCGGCGCACGGCGCATCCTGGCCGACCTGGATGAGGTCGAGGATGCCATCACCGACCAAGGTGTACCGCGGGGCCGGCTGCGGGTCAGTGCCGCACTGGGCCATGCGCGGCTGACGGTGGTGCCTTTGCTGGCGCAGTTCAGCGCCTTGTACCCGCAAGTGCTGGTCGACCTTACCTTAAGCGACGAAGTGGTCGACATCGCCGGCGGCCAGGCCGATGTGGCGCTGCGTTTCGGCCACCTGCCGGACAGCTCGCTGAGCGCCCGCTACATTGGCGACACCGGTCAAGTGATCGTCGCCTCGCCCGACTACCTGCAACGCTGCGGTACCCCGGTGGAACCTGAAGACCTGGCCCGCCACAACTGTTTGCGCTTCAACTTCCGCCGCGCTGTAGCCGACTGGCCGTTTCGCCGGGACGGGCAGGCCTTTGCCCTGAAAGTCACCGGTAACCTGGAGTGCAGCAGCGGCGAGGCACTGGCCCAATTCGCCAGGCTGGGGGCCGGCATCGCGCGCATCGGCACCTTCACAGTGGCCGATGACCTCAACAACGGGCAACTGGTGCCCGTGCTGGAAGCCTACAACCCCGGCGACCGCGAGCCGATACACGCCGTATTCGTCGGTGGCCCGGCGATGCCGGCACGGGTGCGGGTGTTCGTGGACTTCCTGGTCCAGCATCACCAGGGCTGGCCAACCCGCCACGAACCGCCACGATTCACACCCTGAGCGCAATTCATGCGCATATTTCTGCGTTGCACGCGAACACTTAGCAACCCCGCCTGAACGCCTTGCGATAGCATCGGATCCAATCGTTACCCCTGCTCGCCACACACGGCCCGAGGAGATTGGCATGCAAGCTTTGGGAATGGACTACCGACACGGCGAAGTGGTTGCCAGCCACTGCCATGCCGAAGATCAACTGATGTATGCCGCCAACGGCGTGATGCGCGTGTGCAGCGATGGCGGCAACTGGGTGATACCGCGCGGGCAGGCGCTGTGGATACCTGCCGGCATGAGCCACGAAGTGCGCATGCAAGGCGAAGTGGCGATGCGCACCTTGCTGCTGGGGTCGCACGTGACTCGCTGCCATGTGATCGCGGTCTCCGGCCTGCTGCGCGAGTTGATCCTGGCGGGGTCACGGATGTTGCAACGCGACGAGCCGCTGGGCGAGCACGCTCGGGCACTGATCCAGCGTGAACTGGAGACGGCCGAGCGCATCGACGCCTATGTGCCGGTACCGCAGCATGCGCGGCTGCGCGCCTGGTGCGAGGGGTTTCTCGAAGACCCGGCCCAGGACCTGACGCTGGAGCAGTGTGGCGCGCAGTTGAACATGAGTGCCCGCACCCTGGCGCGGTTGTTTCAGCGTGAGGTGGGGATGTCGTATGGCGAGTGGCGGGCCCGCACCCGCATGATCCTCAGCCAGCAGTGCCTGGCCGATGGCAAGCCAATCCTGAACGTGGCGCTGGAGCACGGCTACCAAAGCGCCAGCGCATTCGCCGCGATGTTCAAGCGCATCCTTGGCTACAACCCCAGCGCCTGGCAAATCAGCGTGCTCGGCACCGGCACCGCGCCCACGCACTGACCGCCAAGGCTGAGGTTGTCCCAGTTGCGCGCACGGTTGTCCCGCTTGCGGCAGCGGGGCCGCCCTGCCCCTCGATAAGCTGGCTTCACGACCCCTCATACGACTTTGCGTGATGCCAATACGATCCCTTTCCTGCCCTGCCGGGCGCGCCGCCGCCTTCGGCTTGCTCGGCGTGCTGACGGCTTGCACCGGGCACCCCACAAACGCCGTGCCCCCCACTGCATTCCAGGCAACCCCTGCACTGCACCTGCCTGCCGGCGTCAGCGACCAGGCGCTGCCCGCGCGCTGGTGGGCGCTGTACCACGACCCGCAGCTCAATGCCTGGGTGCTGCAAGCCTTGGCGCACAACCAGGACTTGGCCCAGGCCGAAGCCAACGTGCAGGCCATGCTCGCCGGCATTGGCGAGTTCGATGCCCGGCGCTGGCCGTCCACCTCCATTGGCATGGGCGCGAGCTATGGCAAGAGCGCCGATGACCAGACCCTGGCCGAGGCGACCGACAGCCATGCGCCGTCGCAATGGGCTTTCAACCCGGCCATCGAGCTGGCTTACCAGGTCGATGTCTGGGGCCAGGTGCGCGCCGCCATCGAGCGGGCGCGGGTGCAGGCCGAGGCCAGCCGCGATGCCCTGGACCTGGTGCAGCTGCACGTGGTCAGCCAGACCACCCGGGCCTACATCGACCAGTGCGTGTACAGTGCCCGCATCGCCGCGGCCAGGCAGTCCCTGAGCACCTTGGAGCGCAGTGTGCAGCTCAGCGACCGCCAGCGGCAGGCCGGGGTCGCTACGGAGCTCGATAGCGTGCGCCTGCTGGGGTTGCGGGAGCAGGTACGGGCGCAGCTGCCGATGCTGGAGGCACGCCGGCAGATGGCGCTGTACGAACTGAGCATGCTCAGTGGCCAGGACCCGACAACGCTCACGGACGACACCGACACCTGCCAGCGCATCCCGACCCTCGCCGCGCCGTTGCCCGCTGGCGACGCCTGGCGCCTGCTCGAACGCCGGCCCGACGTGCGCAAGGCAGAGCGCGAACTGCAGGCTGCCGCCCTGGAAGTCGATATCGTCAAGGCCGACCTGTATCCGAAAGTCAGCTTCGGTGCCTCGTTGACCTCGTCGGACCACCACCTTGCCAACCTGGGTGACAGCCGCGCGGTGATGTTTGCCATCGGGCCGTTGATCAGCTGGGAATTCCCCAATATCAAAGCCAACCGCGCACGGGTGAACAAGGCCCAGGCGTTGCAAAACGCGCAGGTAGCCCATTACCGCGGGGTAGCGCTGGCGGCACTCAAGGATGTGCGCCAGGCACTGGCGCGCCTTGAGGGTGAGCGCCAACGGGCCTTGGCCCTGGGTGCGGCCCTGGCGCAAGGCGAGCGTGGCTTTGCCCTTGCGCAACGCAACTATCAGGCAGGCACCGTTGATGCATTGGCGTTGCTCGACAGCGAGCGCGACCTGATCCAGGTCAGGGCCAGCCACGTCGAGGCCCAAGGCCGCCTGGCGCGTGCCCAGATCAACCTGTTCCGCGCCCTCGGCGGGCGCTGGCAGTCGTCACCAGCACCGGCCCCAAGCCAGGTGCACCGCTCCACCCCCGAGACTGGAAGCCAATCATGAATGTTGCCGTTAGCAAGAACCCGCTGCCCGATGACCAGGCCCAGGCAGTTGCCACCGCCCCCAGGCCTACCCGTCGCCGCCTGGCGCTGTACGCCGGTGGTGGCCTGACGGTGCTGGCAGCGCTGGCATTCAGCGGGTACTGGTTGACCACGGGGCGCTACCTGGAAACCACCGATGACGCTTACGTGCGTGCCGACTGGGTGGCCTTGAGCGCGCGCGTGGCCGGTTATGTGGCCAAAGTGGAAGTAGAGGACGACCAGGCCGTCAAAGCCGGCGATGTGCTGGTACGCCTGCAGCACCGCGACTACCGCGCCCGCCTCGACCAGGCCACTGCCGGCGTGGCCGAAGCGCACGCCGCGTTGGCCGCCGCACAGGCACGCCAGCAAGTGGCCGCCGAACGCATCAACCAGCAGCAGCAGGCCATCGTCCAGGCTGAAGCGGCTGTGCACAGTGCCAGCGCCGAGCGCCAGCGCAGCGAGCTGGACATGCAGCGCTACCGTGGCTTGGTGCGCGATGACGCAGCCACCGTGCAGCGCCTGGAAGCCGCCCACGCCAACGCCGTGCAAGCCGGCGCCGCGCTGCAAGGCGCGCAGGCACATTTGCGTGAGCAGCGCTCGCAGCTGGCGATGGCCAAGGCACAGGCGCTGGCGGCCGATGCCGAGATCAAGCAACGGGCAGCAGGCCTGAGCCGTGCCCAGGCCCGGCAGGCGCTGGCCGACCAGGACGCACAGGACACCGTCCTGCGCGCGCCCATCGACGGCGTGGTCGGCCAGCGCCGTGTGCGCGCCGGGCAGTACGTGGTGCCTGGACAGCCGCTGCTGGCGGTGGTGCCGTTGCAGCAGACCTACGTGGTTGCCAACTACAAGGAAACCCAGCTGGCACACATGCGCCCAGGGCAACCGGTGCAGGTCCGTGTCGACAGCTTTTCCAGCCAGCCTGTGCAAGGCCACGTGGCCAGCTTCTCGCCGGCGTCCGGTAACGTCTTCGCACTGCTGCCATCGGACAACGCCACTGGCAACTTCACCAAGATCGTCCAGCGCTTTCCGGTGCGCATCGTCCTCGACCGGCCGGCAGACGGCCTGCAGATACTGCCCGGCATGTCGGTGGTGACCACGGTCGACACACGCCCCGTGGAGCCTGCCGATGAGCAGTGAGCAACGCGTACCGTTACGCGCCTGGGTGGCCGTGTTCGGCGGCCTGCTCGGCTGCTTCATGGCTGGCATGAACGTGCACGTCACCAGCGCGGCGCTGCCCGAGATCCGCGGCTCGCTGGGCGCGAGCTTCGAGGAAGGCTCGTGGATCTCCACCGCCTACCTGGTGGCGGAAATCGTCATGATTCCGCTGACGGCCTGGCTGGTCGAAGTGTTTTCCATGCGCCGGGTGATGTGGACGGGTTCGTTCATCTTCCTGCTGGCGTCGATCGCCTGCTCGTGGGCCCCCAACCTTGAGGCGATGATCACCCTCAGGGTGATTCAGGGCGCTGCCGGCGCCGTGCTGATTCCCCTCTCCTTCCAGCTGATCATCACCGAACTGCCCGCCAGCAAGATGGCCATGGGCATGGCCCTATTCAGCCTGGCCAACAGCGTGGCCCAGGCGGCCGGACCTTCCATTGGCGGCTGGTTGACCGATGTCTATTCGTGGCGCTGGATCTTCTACCTGCAGCTGTTCCCCGGTATCGCCTTGCTGCTCGCCATCGCCTGGTCGATCGAGGCCAAACCCCTGCAACTGACCCTGTTGCGCCGTGGCGACTGGCTGGGCATCACGGCCATGGTCGTTGGCCTGGGCGGGCTGCAGATCGTGCTGGAAGAAGGCGGCCGGCTGGACTGGTTCGGTTCGACATTCATCGTCGGCATGTCAATCATCGCCGGCCTGGCGCTGGCGGTGTTCGTCTACACGCAGCTGTACGGCCAACGCGCGTTCATCAACTTGCGCTTGCTGGGGCGGTACAACTTCGGGGTGGCCAGCGTTGCCATGTTCATCTTTGGCGGGGCTACCTTTGGCCTGGTGTTCCTGGTGCCCAACTACCTCTCCCAACTGCAGGGTTACAGCGCCCGCGACGTGGGGGTGGCGCTGATCGCCTATGGCGTGGTGCAACTGCTGCTGGCGCCATTGATGCCACGGCTGATGGCCTGGACCAGCGCCAAGTTCATGGTGGCCAGCGGTTTTCTGATCATGGCCGCCGGCTGCTGGCTGGGTGCAAGCCTGACAGTCGACAGCGCCGACAACGTCATCATCCCATCCACGGTGGTACGCGGCATTGGCCAGCCGTTCATCATGGTGGCGCTGTCGGTACTGGCGGTGGCGGGGTTGGAAAAGCGAGAAGCGGGCTCCGCTTCGGCGGTGTTTTCCATGCTGCGCAACCTCGGGGGCGCCATCGGCACTGCCGCGCTGACGCAGATCGTGGCCACGCGCGAGCGTTACCACAGCGAGCGCATTCACGAGCATCTGACGGTGTTCGCGCCCAGCGTTCAGGAGCGTATAAGCCAAACTGTGCAGAGCTGGCTGCCGGCCCAGCAGCAGGCGCTGGAGGGGGTGGCGGCGACCATTCGGCGCGAGGCCTACCTGATGGCTTACAGCGATGCGTTCTACCTGGCGTGCCTGGCGCTGATAGGCTGCGCGGTGGCGGCGTTACTGTTGCGGACCCAGCGATCGGCTTGAACCCACCCTGAAAACGGCCCGCACACGCGGGCCGGCTTCACCTGGGCAGGCAGCAGCCTTCAATCGGCGAAGTGGATCACCATGCGGCCTTTGATCTTGCCCGCTTGCATCTCTTCGAAGATGTCATTGATGTCTTCGATCGGGCGCAGGGTCACCTTCGGCACCACCTTGCCTTGGGCGGCAAACTCGAAGGCTTCGTGCAGGTCTTGGCGGGTGCCGACCAGCGAACCGACAACCTCGATACCGTCGAGTACCAGGCGTGGAATATCCAGGCTCATGGCTTCTGGCGGCAGCCCCACAGCGACGAGGCGACCGCCCGCGCGCAGTGCATCCACTGCAGAGTTGAACGCGCTCTTGGCCACTGCCGTGACCACGGCAGCATGGGCGCCCCCGGTCTTGGCCTGGATGACTTTCGCGGCGTCTTCGTCGCGCGGGTTGACCACCAGGTCGGCGCCCATTTCACGGGCGAAGGCCAGCTGATCATCGTTGACGTCGATGGCAATGACACGGGCGTTGAAGACGTTTTTGGCGTACTGCAGGGCAAGGTTGCCCAGGCCGCCAAGGCCGTAGATGGCCAGCCATTGCCCAGGGCGGATATTCGATGATTTCACCGCCTTGTAGGTGGTCACGCCGGCGCAGGTGATGCTGCTGGCGGCCGCTGAATCCAGGCCATCCGGCACTTTAACCGCATAGTCGGCCACCACGATGCACGCCTCGGCCATGCCACCGTCGACCGTGTAGCCAGAGTTTTTCACCTCACGGCACAGCGTTTCGTTGCCGCTGTTGCAATATTCGCAGTGCCCGCAGCCCTGGAAGAACCACGCCACACTGGCCCGGTCACCCGGCTTGAGCGACGTGACACCCGGCCCCACTTCCACGACCACGCCAATCCCTTCGTGGCCCAGAATCACACCCGTCTTGTCGCCGAAATCGCCATTCTTGACATGCAGGTCGGTATGGCAAACGCCACAGCACTGCATCTTCAGCAACGCTTCACCGTGCGCCAGCGGCCGCAGTGTTTTCTCCACCACGTCCACGCGACGCCCTTTGGCAACGACAGCAGCTTTCATAAACACCTCCGTGTCTGTCTGAGTGAGCTTGAGAGAATGCTCGGATCAGCATAGTGGCGGATGGAGGAAGAGGCGTTGCTTCAGGTCAGGTTTTGAACGGGGGAGCGGGTTTACCCTAATGCCAGTCAGTTAAGCCCAATGGGTCCGCTGCGCGGCCCATCGCTGGCAAGCCAGCTCCCACAGGATGAGCGGGGCTCTCGAGAATTACGCCTTCCCTGTGGGAGCTGGCTTGCCTGCGATGGGCTGCGCAGCAGCCCCAATGAAGGCCGGTAAAGCTTAACGTTTGCCTGTAAACAGCGACGATGGGCCGCAGAGCGGCCCGGTAGGGTCAGTCGACGCGCACGAACACTTGCTTGGCCATGTTGTTGCCACCAATCGACTCAAGACGCTTGCCGCCGTCCAGCACGCGGACGTTGATCAGCGCGACACCGCTGGCATCACGGGCCACTACCACGTCGTCCTTGCGCTCCCACTCGTCGACCTTGATCTTGTTGCCTGCCGCAATGATGTAGTCGCTGGAGAACTCGACCGTCTGCTTGCCTGCGCTGTAGCCCATCACGCTGGTCGTGGCCTCATAGGTGCCATCCAGCGCGTCGTTGCCGCAGCCAGCCAGTACACAGAACGGCAGTGCTGCCAGCACGTATTTGAAGTGACGCATAGGTAATCCTTGTCTGTAGATCCTGAAAGAAACAATCAACCCTTGGCGGTGCCCACCAGGGAGTCGATCAACATCGCCGAGGCCGTGTCGCCGTTTTCCAGCACCAGCTGGCGAATCGATTTGCCGAACGCCGCCAGCGGCGTGTCGAAGGTGAAGTCGGACTTGCCCTGGTAGCTGGCAGCGAAGCGGATCACGTTCTCGGACCAGCCCACCCGCTGCCCGGCTGCCGCCAGGTTGTAGCTGTTGAAGAAGGCCGCGGCCACCGGCGTGGTGCCATCGACATCGGCTGCATTAAGGTCAGCGCCCGCCGCGACCAGCGCTTCGGCGTAGCTGTGGTTACGCTGGGCCATGCAGGCATGCAAGGCCGTCTCGCCGCCGTAGGCCTTGGCGTTGACGTCGCTGCCCTTGAGCAGTGCCTGGAACAGCGCTTCAGGCTGCTGGCCGGCGCCATGGCGGCGTTGCAGGCTGCCGGCTTTCTGGCAGAACACCGACAGCGCGGTGTCGCCGTAGACGTTGTGCGCCTTCAGGTCTTCCTTGCCCGCCAGGGTGATCATGTGCGCGAAGCTGCACGAGCTGTAGTCGCTGCCCGCCAGGCAGTTCATCAGGCGCGTGTTGCCGTTGATATCCCGCCCCATCGGGTCGGCGCCAACCGAGATCAGGTAGTCGTAGGCGTTATCGGCGACCACGGTGATCAGCGGCTTGTTCTCGTAATGCAGGCGTTGATTGACATTGATGCCGGCGCTTTTCAGCAGGTAGGCGAAGGCGTCGAGGTCTTTGATCTCTTTTGCCCAGTCCGACGTACGCGCTTGGCCCTGGGCGGCGTCCCACAGGCGCATGGCCATGGGCGAGGTGTCTGGCGGGCTGTCGACATCACGTACCTGGGCCGAGCCAGGCTGATAGTTGACCCACACGCCAGCCTGCTTGTCGTCCTTGTAGCTGCCCTTTTCGGACACCGTGCCGGCAGGCCAGCCGCGAATGAAGTACACCTCGTACAGGCCGTTTTTTTTGCCTGCGCTGTACTCGACCTTTGTGGCCGGCACCGACGTGCCATCCGTGAACGACGTCCAGGTCTCACGCACGCCATCGAGCTCGCCAGCCTTGTAGGTAGCGCGGTCCTTCAGTGTGCCCTGGTAGTCATAGTGCTCCACCAGGCCATCGAGCTTGCCGGAGCCATCGCTGGCGAAGGTCTCCAGCAGGGTGAGCTTCTGCTGGCCATCGATCACCTTCCACTCGCGCTGGGTGCCGACACGGATCGCGCGCTTGCGGAAATCAACGGTCGGGATCTCTGTGCTGTCACTGACCTGCAGGCCTGTGGCGCAGTCGTAGTGCTGCTCGCTGCGGCGCCCGCCTTCGAGGGTGATGACGTTGTCCAGGTGCTCGGCGAACTCGCCCTTGCACCAGGTCTTCTTGGGCCCGACAAACGCACCGTCCTGCAACTGGCCTTCTACCAGCAGCTTGCCGTCCTGGTCGAACTCCTTCCATTCGCCGACCACTTTGCCGTCTTCGACCTTGAACGCCTGCAGCACCCGGTCACCCACTTTGTGCACCACGGTGCCGTTCAGCCGCTCGCCCGACTTGCGCTCGAGGTACAGCGCATGCGGCGACCCGACAGTGCCGGTGTAGCTGGTGACTTCGTCGAAGTTGTATTCGGAGTTGCAACCTGCCAAGGCGGAGGCCAGGGCACAGAGAACGAAACGCTTTTTCATGAATATCCTTGTTGAAATGCGTGCAGCCTGTTGCGGGGCATGGCTTCGCCAACGCCCAGCAATGGCCTGGATGCAACGGAGTAAATGCAATGCGCAAAATGGCGGGCAGTGCCGCTGGAGGGCATCGGCTAGAAACGCATCAAGAAACTTGCCTTTCCATGGTTAACCGCTCTGGAATGCGGGTTTCGGCGGGATTATACATAGTAGCCTAACGATGGCAACGCTAATGATCTGTGCCGCGTTTGCCAGCATGCGCCTTCCCTGTGGGCTTGCCCGCGAAGGGGCGCGGAGCGGCCCCAATTAACCATCACCCGCCTGCATACCCGTATACTCGTCACCTGCACCCCTCAAGGAGCACGTTCAATGCCCTACCCCATCGAACACAAGCTGGTCATTGGCGTGGCCTCCAGTGCACTTTTCGACCTCACCGTGTCTGACGACATCTACAAGGCCGACGGCGTCGAGGCTTACCGCCAGCACCAGGAGCAAAACCTGGATGAGCCCTTCCCGAGGGGCGTTGCGTTCCCGTTCATTCGCCGCTTCCTCAGCATCAACCAGGCCTTCCCCGACCAACTCCCCGTGGAAGTGGTGTTGCTCTCGCGCAACTCGCCCGAAACGGGCTTGCGCGTGTTCCGCTCCATCAGCCATTACCAACTGGACATCACCCGCGCCGCCTTTATGTCCGGCCGCTCGCCCCACGAGTACATCCCGGCCTTCAACGCCTCGTTGTTTCTCAGCGCCAACGAAGACGACGTGCAGCGTGCCATCGACGCCAGCTACCCCGCTGGCCTGGTGCTGCCGACGCGCATCTACGACGATGAGATCGACACCGAGCTGCGCGTGGCCTTCGACTTTGACGGCGTGATCGCCGATGACGAAGCGGAAAGCGTGTACAAGCAGAACGACAACCTGGACGACTTCCAGGCCCACGAGCGGGCCCGCAAGGCCATCCCCCACCAGCCCGGGCCACTGGCAGACCTGTACCGCAAGCTCTCCCACATTCGCACGCTCGAAGACCAGAAGCTGGCACAAGACCCGAACTACAAACGCATCTTGCGCATCGCCATCGTGACCGCGCGCAACGCGCCGTCGCACGAGCGGGTGGTGACCACGTTGAAGGATTGGGGCGTGTCGCCGGATGAGTGCTTCTTCCTTGGCGGGATGGAAAAGCCCCGGGTGTTGTCGATTCTCAAACCCCACGTGTTCTTCGATGATCAACGCAGCCACCTGCAATCACCGGCCGGCGACCTGCCGATGGTGCATGTGCCGTTTGGGGTGGCAAACAGAAGTGGGCCGAAGCGATTTTCGAAACAGCCGGTGGAAACACCACAAAGCAACGCACTGGAGAAACTTGATTAGCCCCAGCAGGCCAGCGAGTTGGTAAACTCCAGCGGCAGTATTTGCCGATAACAGGAGTTTACGGATGCCATTTCCACTGACGGAACACACAGCATTGCTGGCCCTCAAGGGCGTAGGGCCAACCGTTGTCGCTCGCCTTGAGCAGATGGGGATTGATTCGCTGGCGATGCTTAGCGAAGCGAATGTCGATGACATTTTGGCCCAGGCATCAGCGGCCGTTGGCTCCACATGCTGGAAAAACAGCCCCCAGGCACGGGCTGCGATCAATGCGGCTATTCAGTTGGCGAAGGAAACCCAGTTGAATGCATCGGGGGCGCGAGAGTGAGTTGCCCTATTCGCTTGGCGAATGCAGACGATGCCGAGGGCCTAAGCCGAGTCGTGATAGCGGCCTTACGCGGGTCGAACGCGGCTGACTATGATGCCGAGACTATCTCGCGCATCGAGGCGTCTTTCAGTGCGGCGGCCATTCTTGAGATGCTGACTCGGCGGTTGGTGTTTGTGGGATTGATTGAGGATGAGGTGATTGCCACGGCCAGTCTTGATGGGGATGTGGTAAGAAGTGTGTTTGTCGAACCCCAGCATCAAGGGCTTGGGGTCGGGAAACAGATGATGGCAGTGATCGAAGAGGAAGCGATTGCGCGTGGGCTGAAGGTGTTGCGTGTGCCCTCCTCCATAACGGCGGAAGGGTTTTATGCAGGGTTGGGCTTTTGCACAGTGCGGGATGCGTTTTATGGGGAGGAGCGGACGGTTGTCATGCAGAAAACGCTTCCAGCGTTTGACCCTTCAGGCGGATCGCGTTTTGTGTGAAATCACCTAGACCTTGCGCTGGTATTTGCCGATCGCAAGCGAGTCATTAACCCTGCCTTTCAGTTAGTCTTGGTGCGGCTGTGATTGGGGCTGCTGTGCAGCCCATCGCAGGGGCCCCTTGGCCATACAGCCACCGTTATCCCTTGACCTGGCAAACACCATTGGCTCTGTTCTTGCCGGTGTACGAGACATCCGCCGAGCCGTCAGGGTTGATGGACAACGAAATGGTCACCCCACTGCCTTTAGCTTCGAAGTAGTTCTCGTTGAACGTCTTCAGCTTTCCTTCCTTGCCATTGATATAAATCGGACCGCCCTTGTCGGCATGGACCTCGATATTACCCGGGCATGTCGCATTCAGTAACGGAATGCCCGCCTGGGCTGCGCCAGATGCTGCCAGTAGTAAAGCCAGAATCACACGCCTCATCACCCGACTCCTGTTCGGTTGTGTTCGGTTTTGCCGGAATAGGCAGTAACTGCCCACTTCAACGACTCTTGTCATTCTAGCAAGTGGGCTGGGTCGCTGATTCATGGCCTCCCGGTGCAATTCGATGACTGAAGCCGGAGACGGGTCGACCCTGTCCTTGAGCCAAGTCAGGCACATCCGCGACAGCGAACAACTATTGCCCCCACCCAGAACATCACATCAAGATCGCTGGGGCTGTCGTCCCTAGAGATGAGCGTCCAGCACCTAATCAACGAATTCGCCCGCCAGTCCGCGGGAGTGAGGCCACATTCCCAGATGCTGCATTTAGTCAACAACGATGATCCACGAAAACAAGGCCAGGTTCTACGGCTTTGTACTGCAAGGTAAAGGAATTCCTGATCGTGAACCCTCGCCTCCACCGGCACTCGCCAACCCTATGGCTTCACTTTCAATCGGTTTATAAACTCCGTACCAAGGTGAACTCTCTTCGTCAGAGCCCTGTGAATAAACAAAACCATTTATGCAAACTACACCACCCCGTAGGCCAGCAACCGACGAAATTTTGAAAGCTGCAGGCTCAGCCGTCTGACCTATAGTTGGGAAAAACCAGATGACCACGCCAAACAAAAAACCAGCGACACCCACCAAGAACCCACCGAATGTGTAAAAACGTTGCCTCCGGTTGATAGCGTCGTGTATCTGCAACAACTCTCTGAAGTGGCTCGTTAAGGAATGGAGTGCAGAAGCTTCGCCCCCCAAGTCCTGACGCAGCCTCTCAAGAGATATCCGGGTATTGCTAGGAAGCCCTTCAAATGGCTCCTCTACCCGATATTCAGCTAGATATCCCTCTAGTAGTTTACGATGAGGCTTCACGTCATTTCCTTCCTCACGACCAACAATCACATCGCGAAGTACTTTCTTTACTTCCTGGAACGCTACCTGTTTTCCAACGTTACGGAGTTCTGCGATGTCGCAAATTTCGGCCCATGTTGGCTGACCCGCTTTAAGGGCACCTTTCAGGTCTTTACAAAACCCAAGCCGTCTAAAATGATCTTCAAGATCATCTATAAAGCGAATAAAAAACCACACACACCACGCCACAACCGCAACAAAAACACCCGCAAACACACCATCCAGCACCGTCACTTTGTGAAACTCCCTTCACTGTTTATCCCAACTACAATTTACCAACCGCGAATCCATTCATACTACTTTATGTGATCAGCCAGTCTTCACCCGGCATGATACGGCACATAAACTCGTCAAACAGCGGCACCGTAAACGCCGTATCACCATGACTCGGACTATATATCATCCCTTTTTCAATCAACGCGCTACGCAACGGTGCAAGCGTTGAAACTTTGCGTTCCAGCCTGGCCGCGATATCACCAGAGCGATGCGGGCCTGGCCCCATGTCTGCCATGCCTCGCAGATACTTTTTTTCGGCCGGTGTGAGGCGATCGAATCGAACCCGGAAAAAACTCTCATCCAATGTGGCGATGGCCTGTGCGGATGCAGCTTCAACATCGGCCTTGGTAATGGGGCTCTTCGTGGCCACATCCCACGAGTGCTTACCCCATTCCTGAAGAAAGTACGGGTAACCCAGAGTGTGTGCCAGTACACTCTCAACAGCGTCCGCCTCAAAGGCGACCCCTTCATTTTCTGCTGGCTTGACCACCGCGCGCCCTGCAGCATCCGCAGCAAGCGGGCCGATCTCAGGAAAATCAAAAAGCCGCTCCGCATAGGATTTGGCGTTTCCACACCGTCCACGTAACTGAGGAAGCCCCGCCCCCACCAGCGTGACAGGCAACTGCAATTGCGCGCATCGATGCAAGGCAGAAATCAGCGCGGCCAGCTGCTCCTCGGGTACGTATTGAAGCTCATCAATGAACATCACCAGGGCAGTATCAGCGCGTTGAGCAGCCTTGCCGGCCTCCTCAAGCAATGTCGCCAAGTCGCCTTCAAGATCTCCGTTATCAGCCAGACCGGGTTCCGGCTCAAAATCCAGCCCCACTTCAATGTCGGCGTGCGTAACCTTCAAAGACTTTGCAAAGCCGGCTAACGCGCGAAGCCCACGTTGTGCCAAGTCCCGAGCCGCTTCAACTCGGCTTAAACGCAACAACGCCAAACGCAGCTGAGGCGCCAACAGCGCGGGTAGCGAGCGATTTTCCGGCGCTTCCATACGTATGGCGTGAGCCCCAGCAGCCTCCGCTTCACTACGCATCTTCTCTAGCAATACAGTCTTTCCTACACCACGCAAACCCACCATGAGGATGCTCTTCGCTGCCCGTCCACGACGAATACGCGCGATAGCAACGCTCACCTGCGTTCGCAATGCATCCCGGCCGGCTAGCTCAGAAGGCGGCGCACCTGCTCCAGGAGAGTATGGATTTGCGACTGGGTCCATGATTTATACCGAGATTACTGAAGTTATCTTAATTCGATAACTTAGCTAACTTCGCTTGATTCGGCAATAGCTTTCCAAGGACAGCATCCTAGCTATGCGGTGCAGCTGCCCCGGCTCAAGATCGGCGCCCTGATCCGAGCCTGGATTGCTAGGTGGAGGGTTGCAATCCAACCGCCGCTTCTCGGATCATTTTCGCCAACACCTTTCTCGAGTTTGGATTCGGCCTTTTCCAGCCCAGGACTGGGCAGTTCAAATAAAGGGGCGCAGCACCACGGCGGTGGAATGCCGATAAACGCATTACCTCATGGCCGCATCAAAGGCTCGATACCGATCCATTTCTTCACAGGTTGGTAGCAGAGTTTGATCGGTGGAATCGGCAGTTTCTGGCCTTGAACCTCCAGCGCGCCCAGGTGGATGGTCCACTTGGAATGGGCATCGAACTTGTCCGTTTGGAAAATCACATAGGCGGAGCCGTAGCGTTTGTTGTTGGTGATCTTGGGGATGTTGCGGTGTACTTCGTCGCTGTTGATGTCGTAGGGCGATGGGCGCGCGGCGGTTGGGTAAACGAGCGGATAGTCGTAGGTTTTGTCGATGCCTAGGTACACCTCGGGCCGCGCCTGCAGGCGTGAGCCATCTTCGAAGGTGATAGAGGCCTGGCGGCTGTCGTAGAGGATCGGGATCGGCGGCTCGCCGCGGGTGGAGCTGGACGACGGACGCTGGCGGTTTTTGTTGTAGGCGATCAGTTGCACATAGAATTCACGCCGCGCGTACTTCTCGCCGGGGTACTCGACGTGCAGGACTTGCTCGATTGGCCGGTCGCTCCAGTGGGCGGCGTGGTCGTAGAGGTAGGTCTCCAGGTAGAGGGTGGTCTCCCCCTGCGGGCCTGGCACTTTGAATTGAAATTCGGATTGGCAAAGGTCTGCGTAGGCGGGGCGCTCGCGCTTCCAGGGGACGCAGGCGGCGAGTGTGGCCGCTGCCAGCAATACCATAAGCGATTGGGTGCATTTCACGTTGGACATACCCCTCCTTGGTTCGCGTTTTCTGTACGCTAGGACCCCCGATCTGGCTTAGGGGTTCAGGCCTCTGACCTGAGCGCAGCTTTAATCAGAAGGCAATCGTTATCAAGTGACACTCATGCAGGGAACCCGGCAGGAAAGCCCCTCGATGGAACGTAAAACAGCCCACGCAGCCACCTCCGACTGGGTCATACGCAGCGCTCAACCCGGCAGCGTAGAGCGGATCGAAGCATGGTTCGGTAGCCATGGCTACGATCCGCATCGTCACGACACCTATTCGATCGGCCGCACCCTCGCCGGCGTGCAGAGCTTTCACTACAAGGGGGCACTGTGCCACGGCGTACCCGGTAATACGCTGATCCTGCACCCTGACGAAGTGCATGACGGCATGGCCGGCACGGATGCGGGCTTTCGCTACCGCATGGCCTACATCGACCCGGCGCTGATCCAAAACGTGCTCAGCGGTGAGCCGTTACCCTTCATTGCTGGCGGGCTGTCCAGCGACCCGCGCCTGTACTGCGCCAGTGAAGCCTTCGTGCAGGCACTGGACCACCCCCTGGAAACACTGGAAGAGCAGGACGCCGTCTATGACCTGGCCATGGCCTTGCGTGCAGTCGGCGGCAAGCCACGCGGTCGCAAACGCCTGGACTACCGCTCGGCCGAGCGCGCCCGGGCATTCATCATGGAGCACCTGCACCTGGGCATCACCCTGGAAATGCTCGAACAGGCCAGCGGGCGCGAGCAGTGGAGCTTGTCACGGGACTTCCGCGCCCTTTACGGCACCAGCCCCTACCGCTTTGTCACGCTGCGGCGCCTGGACACTGTTCGGCGGCTGATGCTGGATGGCTTTACGCTGGTCGATGCAGCCCTGGCTGCAGGCTTTCACGATCAAAGCCACATGACCCGGCACTTCACCCGCAGCTATGGCGTGTCGCCGTTGCGCTGGCTGGAACGGCTGCGGCCTACGCGCTGACTTGCAGGATCGTACAAGCGCCGCGCGCTTTGGGTTCGATAGGCTGACTACCTCAACTACAGAGGATCCGTCATGTCCGACACCAACTTGCAACCTGTAAACCTGGCCCAAAAGGCTTCGCTGATCGATCGACAGTGGAGCCCGAGGGTGGTCGCCGAAATGAACGACTACCAGTTCAAGGTCGTGCGAATCGAGGGTGAATTCATCTGGCACTCGCACCCTGAGACCGACGAAGCGTTTCTTGTGCTTGAAGGCACGTTGCGCATCGACCTGCCCGAGGGCTGCGTCTATGTGAACCCGGGCGAACTGTATGTGGTGCCACGTGGGGTGGAGCACAGGACAGCGGCCCAGGGGGAGGCGAAACTGATGATGATCGAGCCACGCGGCGTGCTGAATACCGGCCATGAAGGGGGTGAGCGCACAGCCTTGAACGACGTGTGGATCTGAGTCGGCGCTGCTTCAGGGCGGCATTATTTAGGGCGCTTCAAGCGCAGCTCCATGGGTTGGGATGTCAAAGCCGAGCCCGGCCGCAAAGGTTCTGGCTCACCGACTGGGCAGAAGCCACTTGATTGGTACAGGTGCATTGCCGGGCTGTCTGCGCGGGTCACGCCCAAGCAGACACGCTCTGCATTGCGTGTTACAGCCCAGGCGATGGCGGCATCGAGTAATGCTCTGCCGGCGCCTGTTCCGCGAGATGAAGGACTCACCCACATCTGGAAAAGCTCAACGACAGGGGGGTCAGCGTCCAAGGATTTACACCACACCAAGCCACAGGGTTCAGTGTGCTGAAAGGCAATCAAGACGTGGGCGCTGGCGGACGCAGCAGCTGTAGAGACACGTGCTGCCCACGCTGAATCGTCTCTGGCAGCCTCATCTTCGTATTGGCTTGCGAAGGCATCGGGTGAGTCGATCAGTGCCTGTAAACGCAGGTCCCGGTAGACTCGCCATTCATTCGCCGCTAGTGGGTGTATCGACACCATGCTCCCTCCGGTTGATTTCCATATGCAATGAGTGACTTGTACATGAGGACCGGCGAGCTTGTCGAAGTGCGTACGCTTTTGCGCGATCCATACCGTTACGCGTAACGGCAGAATGACAGGCCCAACGCCGCCCCCTGTAGCGGCCCGATCGATCCAAGCAAAGGCCCGCGGTAGTAAGGCCGCTCCAGTTCCGCCACAATCGGCCACTCAGTTCAAGCTGGGACGCCCCACATGCTCACCACCCTCGCCATCGGCAACTACCGCTCGATCAACCACCTTGTGTTGCCATTAGGCCAACTCAACTTGGTGACCGGTGCCAACGGCAGCGGCAAATCCAACCTGTACAAAGCCCTGCGCCTGCTCGCCGAAACCGCCCAGGGCGGCGTGATCGAAGCGCTGGCTCGCGAAGGCGGGCTGGATTCGACCTGGTGGGCGGGGCCTGAGATGAGCGCACGCATGAAGCGCGGTGAAGTACCCATCCAAGGCCAGCACCCGAGCGACGCCAAACGCCTGCGGCTCGGCTTCGCCACCGAGGATTTCGGCTTTGCCATCTCACTCGGCCTGCCGATTCCCCTGCCCTATCCCAGCGCATTCATGCTCGACCCCGAGATCAAAACCGAAGCCATCTGGGCCGCCGGCGCGTACCGGCCATCGTCCTTGCTGGTTGAACGTAAAAACGCGATGGTTCGTGCCCGGGAGGGAAACAGTTGGACGGTACTCGATCAACATGCCGACAGCTGTGAGAGCTTTTTCAACATCGTTGGCCGGCCACGTCAGGCACCCGAGATCGGGGAGCTGCGGGCGTTCATCAACAGCTGGCGGTTCTACGATCACTTCCGTATCGACCGTGACGCGCCTTGCCGTCAACCACAGCTCGGGACTCGCTCGCCGGTTCTGCATCACGATGGGCGCAACCTTGCCTCGGCATTGCAGACCATCATCGAGATTGGTGAGGTTGAAGACCTCGTAGCGGCACTGGATGACGCGTTTCCCGGGAGTCGCCTGGCGATCGATGCGCCGCCTGGTGGGCTGTTCAGCGTACAGCTCCATCAGCACGGGCTTTTGCGCCCGCTGGGGGGTGCTGAATTGTCGGATGGGACCCTGCGTTATCTGCTGTTGATGGCAGCACTGTTGACGCCACGGCCGCCGTCTTTGATGGTGCTGAACGAGCCGGAAACCAGCTTGCATGCTGACCTGCTTCCTGCGCTAGCGCGGTTGATCATTCGCGCTTCGCGTCGTAGCCAAGTTTGGGTCGTATCCCACAGCGCCCCGTTGATCGAGGCGCTGTCGGCCTGTGACGGCTGCAATGTGCTGGAGCTGGAGAAAATCCAGGGGCAAACGCAGCTGCGCGGTGTTGGGCTGTTAGATGAACCGCTGTGGCGCTGGGTGGATTGATCGCGACCTGAACGCTCTTTCGGGACTGTCAGATTCTTGGTGTGCGGGCCGGTAACGGCCTGCCGTCAGGTAGCCGTGGCTGCAAGCCTGGAATGCCCCTTCGCTGAGTCAATTTTTTGTAAATTTTCAGTAAATTATTTTTAACATTTTCTTTTAAACAATTCTCATTTGCGTTAGTGTCCTGCCCCGATTGCATTCTGCCCCTGGAATCCAACCGCTCGACAAGGACTGTTTCACGATGCCATGCCCACCTTTTTCCCGTGCCCTGCTCACCGTCGCGCTGCTCACCGCGACAGCCGTCCAGGCCGAGGAAGCCCATGAGCTTGAACCGCTCCCCGCCACCGAACTGGAAGCTTCGTTCGTCACCGCCACGGGCGGCGGCACTGATGTGCGCGACGCGCCGGCCAGTGTCAGCGTCATTACCCGGGAAGAGATCGAGCGACAGCCGGTCTACGACCTGAACACCCTGCTACGCCGCATACCCGGCGTCACCGGGGGCTACGGCCCGGTGGGCGAGCAGTCGAAAATCAAGCTGCGCGGCCTCGACGACAAATACACCTTGATCCTGGTGGACGGTAAACGCGTCGGCAGTTCAGCCGACACGAATTACCGCCGTGATCTGGGTCGCCAGGACATCAACTGGATCTCGCCGAACATGATTGAGCGAATCGAGATCGTGCGCGGGCCGATGTCGTCGCTGTATGGGTCAGACGCCATGGGCGGGGTGATCAATATCATCACCCGCAAAGTGTCCCGTGAGTGGAGCGGCTCGCTCAACGTCAACACCACGATCCCCGAAGACTCCGACCGCGGTCAGACCAACCAGACCAGCGTTAACCTTTCTGGCCCTGTCACCGACTCCCTGGGGCTGCGCCTGGGCGCCAACCTGACTCGGCGCGCTGCCGACGAAGCCGCGCCGCGCCTCGATGCACTGGGTGACTTCGTTTACAACGACGGCGCCGGCGGCGCCAAAGACCACAGCGTCAACGCGTTGCTTAATTGGCAGATCAACGACAACCATGAGTTGTCCTTCGAAGCGATCCAAGGCGTCGAGCGTTCGTGGTCGTCGAAGAAAACCTACGGCGACTGGGGTGACACGGTAGGTGAGGCCTTCGGCGCCGGACGCCTCACCCGTGATAGCTTCGTGGTCTCCCACCACGGCGACTGGGGCTTTGGCACCTCGCGTATCGACGCTTACCTGAACAAGTTCAACAACGACCTCAGCGAGGGCAAGGCTAACTCGGAAGAAAAAATCGTCGAGGGTAGCCTTAACATCCCGTTTGACCTGTTGGTAAACCAGCGCCTCACCGTTGGCGGCCAGTGGAAGCGTGAGCAACTGACCAATACCGACACGCTGGGCACCGTACCCGTTGATTACCAAGGGGCAGCGGTGGGTGGCGCGGACCTTGAGGGCGACTACTCTGCGCTGTTCGTCGAGGACGAGCTGTTTCTGCTCGATAACCTATCGCTGACGTTGGGGAACCGCTTCGACCACAGCGACGAATACGGCAACCATAACAGCCCACGTGCTTACCTGGTCTATCACCCTCACCCTGACTGGACGGTGCGCGGTGGCGTGTCTCGAGGTTTCCGTGCCCCCAGCCTGAAAGAAGGCAGTGCTGGCGCGGCGACCAACTCGGGCGGTCGCGGTTGTACATCGCTACGCCCGCTGGGTTACGTCACCGGCAGTTGCTGGATGGCCGGCAACCCGAACCTGCGCCCAGAAATCAGCACCAACAAGGAGATTGGTGTCTCCTTCGACCGCGACGGTTGGGAGGCCAGCCTCACTTACTTCCACACCGACTTCGAAGACAAAATCGAGTACGCGCCGCTGGGGTATTTCCAGGGCCGTTGGTGGACCATGCTTGAAAATGCTGAGGAAGCCCGCACCCGCGGCTGGGAAGGCAGCACCAAAGTGCCGTTGTGGGAAAATGCCAGCTGGCGCACCAACGCTACCTACATGCTCGAAAGCCGCAACCTGTCGACCGGTGAAGACCTGATCAGCTCGCCGAAACTGTCGTTGTTCAGCGCTATCGACTGGCAGATCACCGAACGGATCGGCACAGAATTGTCAGCTCAGCACGTGGGCAAGCAACGCGGCCTGGGCACCGACTTCGTCAAGTCGTACACCACGTACGATCTGACCGCCAACTGGTCAGCCACCCGCTGGCTGACCCTGAACGTCGGCGTGCAGAACCTGCTGGATGAAGATCCACGTGATGACTCGACCAGCTTTTACGTACCCGGTCGGGCGTACTTTGCCGGGGTAACTACCTACTTCTAATTGGCAGCGGACAACCCAGAATTCGCACTTTTACGCGAATTCTGGGTGACTTGTGTGAGGCGCCGTCGGCGCTCAAGCAGCAGCGACCCGTTCGCCATCACCGCTGACCTCGAACTGCCCCACCAGCTTCTGCAGCTTGCCGGCATCCACCTTTACCTTCTGCGCGCTGTTTTGCAGCACCACTGCGGTTTGGCGCATCTCGCTGGAGGAGTGATTAACCTGCTCGATGGTCTTGCCGTACTCGATGCTGCGGCGGTTGAGCTGCTGGATGATGGCGAACATGCCCTCCACCGCCTGATGAAGTTGCACGTTCTCCGACGACGCATCCTCTGCCAGGCGCAAACTATCATCGACGTTCTGCACGCCCTCCTCCATAAAGCTCACCGCTTGCTGCGTTTCGCTCTGCAGGCCTTCGACCATGTGCCGGATATCGTCGGCCGCTCGTGCGGTGCGGGCCGCCAGGCTGCGCACTTCATCGGCCACCACCGCGAACCCACGGCCATGCTCGCCCGCCCGTGCCGCCTCAATGGCGGCATTCAACGCCAGTAGGTTGGTCTGGTTGGTGATGTCGCTGATCAGCCCGGTGATATTGCCAATCTGCGCCATGCGGCTGTCGAGCAGCTGCACACTGGAGGCCGAGCGGGCCACCACATCGCGAATCGATTGGGTGCCAGCCTGCACAGCCAGGTACTGCTCGCGGGCGCGGCTGACCACCTCGTCCATGGCCTGCTTCATCTGTTCGGCGCTGACCGACGCCTGCTGCAGCTCACCGAGTTGCTCCTCCATGATGATCATCATCTGGTGCACCGCATCGGCCACCTCGACAGAGCTCACGCTCGCTTCCTGGCTGCGCCCGAGCATCATCTGGTTGGTGCTGCCAACTGTGCGGCTGGCCTTGACCACCTGCCCCACCACGGCATCCAGGCGGTCGATGAAACTGTTGATCCAGCGCGCCATGTCGCCACTCTCGTCATTGGCCAGGGCGCCCGTGTCCAGGCGCTGGCGCAGGTTGCCCTCACCCTCAGCGATGGTACGCAGCACACCGCTCATGCCGTTCAACCTGGCCGCCAGGCGCCTGGGCCCGAGCACGCCGAACAGCAGCGTAGCGCCGAGCATGCTGAGGGCCTGGATGGCGTCGTTCACCCCCTGTGGCAATCCGGCGTAATGCTGCACCAGGTAATTACAGCCGAACAGCCCAACCATGGTCGCCACGTAGGGTTTCATTAACCGGTAGCTCAGCGAACGGCGGCGGTAGACCTCCTCCAAGTCTGCCTCGCACATCATGCCCCAGCGGTCGGGCGACCCTGGTAACTGGAAGGTCACGCCCTTGCCGACCACCGGCACATGGCGGTAGTCCGAATAACCCGGGTACGTCACGAACAGGTTGGCGCCACGCCGGATGGTTTCGCGCACGCCGGGGTGCAGCTCACGCGTGGCGGGGTCTGTGAAGCGCAGCTCCAACTCGGTATGGCGCTGCACCTGCACAGTGCTCCAGGGCGTACGCACGCCGCTCTTGAGGTTTTCACCATGGGTAAACGTCCCGTCTTCGAAGCGCGAACGGGACAAGGCGGTGCCTGGCTGCACAGTCGGGTCGAAGCGTGACTGCACCATGAACAGATAATTGTCGCCCGACTCGGCATAGATATGCCCGGCCTCGCGTTGGATCAGGTCGCCCAGCACATCATTGGGGACCCGGCCACACAGGCAGCCCAGGACTTTGCCCGCGTGCCTGATCGGTTGGTAGAACATCAGCGTCACCTCATCGTGAAAACGCGACGAGGACGGGCCGATCTGCAAGGTCAACGGGTCGCTGTAGGGCCCGTGAAGAAACGGCGCTTTCAAACCATGGGCCAACGCCGCGAGCTGCTCGATCTGCGTGCTGCCACGCTTTGGCCAAGTGGATACCCTGACGTTGCCAGTGCAGTCGATCACACTCAGTTCGGAAAAGTCTTCGGCCTGTGCCAGCTTGTCGAGTAATGCCGAGGGCTGCACATGAGCGAAGTCTGCTGCCAGGTATTCCGCCAACTCTGCCAGGTGATCCCATTGTTCGCGCGCCCAGTTGTGCAGCAACTGCACGCGCGTTTGGGCAATGGCTTCGAACGTCTGCTCGATTTCTCCATAGTTCGAACGATTGAGGCGGCACGCCCACCCCATGCTGAACTTGCCGGCTTTGCCGAACCAGGGCAGCCAGCCCCGCTCGCTCGATGACAACTGCATGGAACTACTTGAAAGCGACATTAAGTTCACCATAAGCGACACAGATGCCAAAATGCCAGCAACTTCTACGCCAACTGTAATCCAAGCGTATTGAGGGGTAGTAGCTAGCACTGGACGCTTACTGATGGTGCATAAAGGCTGTTATTTCAGGCCACTTTGCACCCTGAAGGGGCGCGGGGAGAATGAAGCGATCGTTGTGGGAGCAACTGTCTTGTGGTGCTTGTGCCGGCCTCATCGCTGGCAAGCCAGCTCCCACAGGTGCGGCGCTAGCCTTTGAGGCTACACAGTTCGGGTGGGAGCGGCCTTGTGCCGCGATGGGCCGCAAAGCGGCCCCACTACAGGCGATGAATAACTTAAGTGAACAGCATTACGCACTAGGCGGGCTCTAACGACTATTGAGGTGTACGTTAGGAAGGCTGGAATCTCATGTTGCAGGCATGGCACAGCCAGGTACGACGCCACTCTTCGTACTGATCATATTGCACAACGTTGTGCCGCCAGTGCCGCACAAATCCGATCACACCGATGGTGATGAACGTCACACCAATGAAGAACCTGGTCCAGTCCACTTCCCAGGACAATTTGAGCCCATCGTAAAGGATGATGCCGCCCACCACTGTAAGCACTATCGGGCCCCGCAGACGTTTAGCGCCTGGAGGTGCGACGCTAGCGCTCAGATTAGTCTGCTGGCGCCCGGTTGTTTCAACAGTTACACGCGGCCCGAACCCTGAGTGCGCCTCATGAGTGGCTTGGAAATGAGAGGTTCCGGCGGCATGAATGACAGAAAGAAGCTGTACGTTTTGACCCTGACAGTGTGGGCAGGTGATGGCATTTTGACTTACCACAAATTCAGTCCTTTGAGATGGTAGAGGCGCGAATTTTAAACTAATTCTGAATATTCGTGCACTCACCATCCTGCCTCACGCGGGCTCAACCCTCACAGCCAAGGCCTCTAAGCTAGCCATTACCTCACTCGGACTATTCGTCACTTACTTCGCGACCTTGGTAATACTCGCGGCGTCGACCTTAGCCCCGCTTAAAATCTGGAAGATCTAGAGAGAAGCATGGCGCTCAGCCGAAATGTGCCTGGCGATGGCAGTTGGGACAGACTACAGAGACGTTATCCAAATCATCCATGCCGCCATCCGATAGCCTGACAATATGATGTACTTCAAGATAAGGGGTCCCGTCTGATTTCCTTTTGAAGGGCGCAGGTTTTTGGCAAACCTCGCATGAACCGTCTGCCCTGTGAAGAGCCTCGGCCACTACATCTGGATCCCTGAGGAAATAAGTAGAAGTCGTGGTGAACTTGACGGGCGCCGCCTTTTTTTTCTTCGCCAACCTGGCTTGGCGCGCCGCCGCTGTATCGTTCAACGCCACTTGGACTTGAGTGTCGAGCACCCTACGGTACTGAGCGATTGCGCCCTGAGCGTGGTCAATCAACAGCTCCGAATGCTCCACGGCTTCTCGAATTCGGTGCAGCGTCACACCCCTGAGTTGCTCATAGTACTGAATGTGCAGTCTCGCAGCGGTCAATGCCTGCCCCAGCGCTTCTTCACCGGCGTCTCTGAAGATGCCCTGCAGATAGAGCACCGTCGTCGGCACATTAATCGCTCGATGGTAGCATCTGCCACGGCGCATGATCCTATAGACATTAATCAAGTCGTTTGCGTAAGTCGTACCAACCCCTTCCCTGGTTAAGCATTCGACCCCTTGCCTCTGGGTAAGGCTGCGGTCATGCACGCGGACCGCCACTTCATAGGCTAACTGGATATGATCAGACGTGAGGAGGTTCGCCAAGACTATCTCTTCCAAAAAATATCATAATGCCACTACCCGTATAATAAAACCCAGTACTAGATCAAGGGCACGCTCAAAGGCCGCGATAGGGAAAAGCACGGGGTCAAGCGATAGGTGACCGAAGTTCAATTGAACATTGGCGGAAAGATGGATACATGCTGTTACGCCTAACGGCAGAAAAATCAGATTTAGGCCCTTTCTTGTAGGGCATTTCCCAAAGATACTCGCGACGCCTGTTTTTCGTTGCGCACGCAAAACGTGAGTCATAGTCTCGGCCTGTCGCTGCCAATCCAGCGACCGGTTTTGACAGGCCGTCGATTGTTGTCCGTGTGCATACGCTTATGGCGGCTGTACGTGCGGGCACCCTCGTGTGCGCCGAGTGCCAACAATCTCGGTCTGTCAACCCGCGTACAGCTGCCACCTTCTTGTTTGACAGCGAGGCGGGCTGCAGCTCAACCATTGTTGGAGCGTAAGCATGCTGAAGATAGTCCCCGATCCACCCCACAACTTCCACTCCCTGGAAGACACGCTAATGATGGCTGCAGACTACGCACTCTGTGCCGAAGCCGTCGCCCAGCAGGCGATGATGATGCAACCCAAGTCGCCCTCCTCCTTGTTGATCATGGCGTCAGTGCACGAACTCGAAGCCCTGCGCAGAATGCTTGAAGTGGCATTGGCACAGCTGCAAATGCCGACGGGTCCGACGAGCCAGCACTGAAGGGAGATCAAACCATGGCCACCGAAGAAACCAAATTCACTGTCGGTAAAACCACCTTCTACCAAGGTGAAAACCAGACCCACCCACTGTTCCGTATCGAACCCGGCATCCCCTGCCAAAGCGCCCGCGAACAAGCCTCGGAACTGATGGGCTATGCCCGCGACCTCTCAATCGACGGCCTGATGGAAGACAAACCCCAACTGCTCTGGGCCTCGCACTACCTCTGCGCCCTGGCCAAGGCCCTGCTCGACGATGCTGAACTTGGAATGATGGCCACCTCTTGATCACAACCCCCTCTACAGGCCCAACGCTCCCTCTGTAGGAGCGGCCTTGCCGGGGCGCCGGGCCGGTCGGAAAGGGCCGCAAAGCGGCCCCAGCGATCCAAGCACAATCGCAGACTTCCCCATTAATGCCGAAAGACGAAATCACATCGGTATCACCCTCGACGAGAGCACGAAGCGCCATCCAGGCCGATACCACCCCGTCGACGGCATCGAGTACGCCGAGATGGCTGAAGCGCTGCCAAAGCCACCGCGCCGCACTAACTTTGACCGTTATTACGAAGAAGAGTGGAACTGCGATTTCCACGCGTTTTTGGGTATCAACCTGCCTCATCGCGGAAAGCGCAAGCATGAAGGTCAATGCCAATATCGGATGTACCGCACGCGCGATGGCCGCGAATCGGCCTATGACCGGGACGCGGTTGGCGAGTAATGCCCGACCGCCCCGCTTGCAAAGGCCAGCTACAAGGCGTCGCTGATCAAGTGCAAAGCCGCCTGCCCCTCCGGCGCGGCCCGCCAGCGCCTCAACGCTTATCGTGCAGCTCTGGTGGCCAAGCGCTGAAGAACCCTATGATTCCCGGCATCATTACGTAGATCCAGTGCTTGCCAGGGTATACGCAGATACCGACAGCCCAGATAGCTAGCAACGCTCCGCCCGCTCGCCTCCTACGCTTAGGCGTGAACCACTCCTGAAACGCCTTATGCCTCTCCCGCAACCCCATTACCACGCTCCTTGTTTGGTAAGCGGCGAAGCTTACCACCACGAATTGCGGCGCTCCTCGCCAGCGCCATCCACGCTAACGAAAACGCCGCCTGATGAGGCGGCGCTGACTGACGAAGATCGGACGTTACCAGGTCTTCGGCTCTGACTTCTTGTACGAGCCACCGGTCATGCACTTCTCGACCAAGTCTTCGCGAGCCCTGTTGTCCGGAAGCGTTTTCAGGTAATCGGGCTGGCAGTGTTCTGCAGTGGGCTCGTAGGCGGCAGTGTCGGCGGTGTCTTCTTTGCAGCCGGCCAAGCCAATAGCGAGTGCGGCAACGAAGAGCGGAGCAATGGCTAGTTTCATGGGGGTCCTTCCTGTGAAATGGCCGGGCGTTATAGCAAAGATCCACCCCTCCCGCAAAACGTGACTCATCTCTGGCCCAATCAGAATCGCGCCACCCCGGCGAGGGCGGCGCCTTCAGTCGAAATTTCCTTGCCGCAGATCACGACCAAAAATGGGGTTTAAGGGCTCAGGGTGAGGAAAAGCAGTTTCCCGCTCCGTTCGCCTTTCGTGCGAACAACCTGCAGGGTCACCAATTTGCCGTTGCTCAAGGCCTGAATGCCCTCGTTCTCGACGGTGTCAGCCTGAATCCCCATCGCTGATAGCTGTGAAACCAGGGCCTCAGGGGCAATGTATTCCGACTTGACGATCTTGCCGTGCCGGTCAAACAGGTTCACGCCAAAATAGTGGTAAGGCGTTGCCTTCATGCGCGATGACCAATAGCCGCCCATGGTCATTGCATAGCCGTCATCTGTTACCGCGAAGCCTTGGTGCTTGGGTAGATTGAGCTGCTCGGAGTTTCGGTAGCCGGAGTACTGCGGCGCAAAGCTCACGTCCCGAACGTGTTTGAAGCTGCTGTCGAGCACCGAGTACTGGCCGCGGCTCTGCCCAAGCGCGTCTTCCGGCGTCTTGAACTTTTCGACATACCACTCGCCACCTTTGTGATAGAAACTTTGGGCAACGTTGCTTGCAACCGCCTCAAGCTTTTGCGTGGTGCCGAAACCGGATTGATCATCTACAAGACGATAGCGCGTGAGGGCGCTATCGGATCGCAGGAAGGCTACATCACCCTCCTCTTCCTGGGTCACCACAAGGCCCTCGGACACCGAGGCCTGAGGCTCGCGAATGATGTAGGTCGAGAGCAATTCACCAGAGCTCCACCGGTACTTCTCAATCACGGCGCGAGCAGGCCGGCCATTGGAGTACCGCAGAACGTACAACAGGTCACGTTGCTCATCGATTTCAAAGCCTTGTGGGTACGTGAACCGAACACCAAGACGCTGAACCGTCTCCTGATAGCTTTGGGACTTGAAGTCCAGAGTTTTCAAGATTGAAAAATTGGGCTCCGCATGGGTCGCCACCGACGCCTCGAACGCGCTCATGATTTGAGAACGGGCAGCGATTGCCGCAGCCGAGCCAGCCTGAGCATGGCTAAACGAGCTGACGAAGATTGTGCTGATGCAGATGAGTGACAATCTCGAAAGAGTCGCCATGTTCTGTTTCTCCTTCATGAGTATCGAAAAGCGCCGCATCCCGCGCTGGAAACCTCAGCGATCCGTAACACGCCACTGTGCCACAACCCCTTGTTGCTACCGTAGCAACCTCTGGATTGCCTTCCGTTGGGCAGCCAGCGCGTTTTGCAGTTCAGACAACCTTTCCTATCGACGATAACGCCACCCCGGCGAGGGCGGCGCATGCATGGAGAAAGCTATGATTGAAGCCACCGAGAAGCAGCTCGGCCTGCTCTGGCTCACCATTGGCTTGTGCGCTGAATGCTCAGACCGACACAGCATCAGCCGCAACCACTTCCTCACAAGCCCGGGCTACGAGGACTCGAACAACTTTGATGTGCTGGTGGCGGCCGGCCTGAACAAGCGGGCGGGGAAAGATGGCCAGAAGATCGCGGGGCATACCACTGAAGATATGACCAAGAACTACCAGAAGCTGGATATTGGCTAATTCGCCGGATGGTTTTGCGCCCATTTTGCGCAGAGCCGCCCATAAAAAAATCCAGTCACCGCGAAGTGACTGGATTTTTTAGGGATTTTTGGTCGGGACGGAGTGATTCGAACACTCGACCCCTTGCACCCCATGCGCTTATTCAGTGTATTTCGATGGAATGTTATGGCCCCTCGCGGACCGCCTGAATGCTAGTAAACACTGGGCCCGCAGACTAGAATACGCGCTATTGGCGTCCATCAGCTTCCACCCATACCCATGCGATTCGGTGGGGCAAAAGTGGGGCAAAATTCCAAGGCACTCGACCTTGGCTAGGGGTAGACATTGGCGAAGATCACAGCGAAGCAACTCGAAGCACTCACCCCTGCCGATGACGGTAAAACGCTACGCGAAGAGGGAGGCCTGACCGCCAAAGTTCGTGCTGGTGTGCGCGGCGTTACAGCGCTGTTTCGTTATGAGTTCAAAATGGGTGGAGCTAAACGTGATCAACGCTTGGGCAGTTGGCCAAAAAAATCGCTTGCGCAGATTCGCACTGAACGAGACGAAGTGAGAGCAAGCGTCAGGAAAGGAATAGCGCCCGCCACCGCCCGAAAGGCAGCTAAGATCGAGGCTCAAGCCGCAATTGCCGCAACCATTGCTGAAGCCGAGCGTCATGCCTCAGAAAACAGGACTGTCTCCGAACTTTTTGAAGAGTGGCTGCGCGACGGAGTGTCTCGCCAGGATGGCAACGCAGAACTACGCCGAAGCTTCTGCAAAGACGTGCTTCCAGCTATTGGCGACAAACCACTCCGCACGGTAACTGAAAAAGACCTGCTCAACGTCCTGCGCTCAGTCAAAGCCCGCGGCCTGAACCGCACCGTCGTTATTCGTAGCAAGGACATTGGTCAAATGATGCGATGGGCCGAGAAACGCAAACCGTGGCGCACCTTGATGGTCGACGGAAACCCCGCCGACCTTATTGACGTCAACAAACTCCTTGATCATGACTATCAGGAACAGCGCAACCGCCTACTATCCCCAAGCGAAATTCAAGAGCTGCAACAGATTTTCACGCGCCTCGAGCAAGATTATGATGCCCTGCCTGCTGGCCAGAAATACTCCGGCATCCGACCAGTGAACTCCCGCGTCCAATGCGCAGTCTGGATCTGCCTTAGCACGCTCTGTCGCATTGGCGAACTGCTGAAATCCGAGTGGCGACATGTTGATTTGGAGAAAGGGACCTGGTTCATCCCAGCAAATGCAACCAAAGGCCAGAAAGGTAAACGGCAGGATCACCATGTATTTTTATCGGCATTCGCGCTGAACCAGTTTAAACGTCTACGAGAGGAAACTGGCCACACCCGGTTCTGCTTTCCCGGCAAAGATGAAAGCAGTCATGTGGATACCAAAACCGTTAGCAAGCTTATCGGGGACCGGCAATGCTGTTTCAAAAATCGGAGCAAGCCTTTATCCGGCCGCCATCACGACGACTCACTGGTGCTAAGCGGAGGGAACAAAGGTGAATGGACCCCGCATGATTTGCGTCGTACTGGTGCGACCATGATGCAGGAACTCGGCGTCACATTAGAAATCATAGATCGCTGCCAGAATCACTTGCTGGGAGGCTCAAAGGTACGCCGGCATTACCTGCACTACGACTATGCTCAGGAAAAACTTGAGGCTTGGAACATACTGGGAGAGCGTCTTGGAGAAATCCTTAGCGTTCATGTGACTGGAAACTGATCTGAAAGTAATGCGAGCGGGAAACGAGACGAATTCGACTTCCGAACCGTTGGAACCAAAGCGTTCTACGTCATTCCTGAAATAAGATTAGCCTTGATTTTTTGACTCATTTTCAGTGTCTAGCAAGTGCAGCACGATTCAAAAACGCATGCAGCTTAATAGCTTTACCGTGACGATGATCGAATGCGCCTAGTTACCTCTGAGCGTTCGCTCATCCCTTACACGCCGATCCCGCCATACGACCCAAAAAGGGGACCGCGTGCGGTATCCCCCCTGTAGTTGTGCTTGGTAAACAGATCCATCCGCCATCTGAGGCACCAGGCATTTCGATCCTGCGTAAACATTAAAAGGTCCGGGGCGTCGACGTGGCTATTGGGTAGTGACGGCGCTGCTTCGATCGGTGCTTGCTGCCCTATTCCCTCCATGTCCCTGGATTCAGCACCAATCCACAACCTGCGATTTCCATCGCCAACAAATTGTGGCAGGCGCTGATTGCTCATAGTCGCCGACGACTGGCAGACCTGGGAGTTTGAACACAAGCGCTGCCCTCCCCCCCGCGAGCACAGCCAATGCGCAATAGGCCTTGACTTAGGTACAGCGCTCAACCCAGTATTGTTCCGTTGAAAGGGCCAGTGTTCCGAACAGTGGTCACAATGATATGTTGGAGCTGAATACTATGCAGACCCCTTCAAAAGCTGGAGCCTTTTCGCTATTGGCTATCGCTTGCCTGACAATCATGGTGGGATGCGTGATTGTCCCCGCCCTGCCCTCGATAGCCGAACGGTTGGGCATCCAACATGCCGGCTTGCTGGTAACCATCCCCTCCTTGGGGGTAGTTGTGTTCGGTCCGTTAGCAGGTCGACTGATTGACCGGATCGGCCCCTATAAGGCGGTCTCTATTGGCCTTTTCCTTTATGGCGTCCTAGGTGTAGGCGCTGTCTTTCTGCACGGTCCAGTGCCGGTCTTTACCGACCGATTGCTGCTCGGAGGTGCTACCGCATTGGTCATGGCCGGCGGCACCGGCCTGATCTCGGCGCTCTATCAAGGCAAGGCGCGTCTGAAGATGATTGCCAATCAAGGCATGGCTATAGAACTGGGTGGAGTGATCTTCCTGTTCATAGGCGGGGTTCTGGCAACCGTCGGCTGGTGGTGGCCGTTTATGCTTTACCTGACTTCATGGGCCATGCTCTTGATGCTCCTGGTGTTCGTGTCTCCCAACGGCGTGCAGGTCGAGGCCGCTACCGAGGATTCGGCGCGTTTACCAATTTCGCGCGCGCTCAAGCACGTTTTCATGGCCGCGGTATTTTCGATGCTGGCGTTTTTTACCGGCGTCATTGCCCTTCCTCTCAGACTGCGCGATTTCGCGCTGACAGAGGCGCAGACTGGATATTTTCTCGCTTTCGTGTCTTTGGTCGCGGTGGGTGCAGCAGCACTTATACCCAGAGTCGTTCCGAGATTACGTGACCACGGCACCCTCAGCCTGGCCTTCGGCTTTTATGCAATCGCCCACTTTATATTCGCGCTCGCGCCTAACCTTGAGGTGATAATCATCGGCGGCATTGCAATGGGGGGCGGCTTTGGTTTTTCCGTTCCGCTGGTCAACCATATGACGATCGAACAAAGCCATGCGGTAGTACGGGGCCGCAACCTCGCTTACCTTTCAATGTCGATATTCTCAGGTCAATTCTTGTGTTCGGCGATCGAACTTGTGCCCGGTAACACCACACTGATTTTCCTAGGCAGTGCCATCCTGGCGGTAGCTGTTGCGACGTGGTGCTGGTCCAACCACCGGCCGCGGCGTAACGACAAGGTGCCCGCTGGCTGAGTTTATCGTGCTGTGCATGCAAGCCTGAGCCGCTATGTCGAGTATGGTTGCATTTGCGCTCCCGAGGTTACATCCTGCGGCGACACAAAATTTCGACGTGGGCCGCCCCTACCCGCATCGAGTGCGAGAACAACGACAATGCGTCGAGGAGAAAAATGGGCGACGGTAATGAGAATTCAAGTGGCAAGCAAGTCATTGCCAGAGCCGCATCCGTACTTAAAGCGCTGGAGAACCAGCGCAGCGGCTTGAGCCTTGCCCAAATTGCAAAAGCAGCCTTCCTGCCACGCACGACTGTCCATCGAATAGTCGCTGCACTAGAGGCGCAGCAGATGGTGACCTCCGGAGCTCAGGGCATAAGACTTGGCCCGGCTCTGATGCGTTTGGCCGCTTCGGCGCATACCGACATCATCGGGATATCCAGGCCATTCATTGAGGCTCTCGGACGGGCTACTGGCGAGACTGTCGACATGTGCGTCAACCGAGGTTTTCATTCTGTGCTGGTTGACCAATATGCGTCTGATCGAGAACTCAGGGTCGTGTCTCAAGTAGGCACGGCCTTTCCTATTCATTCGACTGCCCACGGTAAAGCTATCCTCGCCGCGTTACCAACCGATCAGCGCGATAGGATCCTTGAGGCCCCCTTGGAGGCGCGCACTGCTCACACCATTCTGGACGCCTCTGCGCTGCTCAGCGAAATAGACCTGATAAGACGCCATGGTTACGCGATTGACAACCAGGAACACGCCGAAGGCGTGTGCGGTGTGGGCGTACACTTGAATACCGGCTTCGCTGATCATTACGCCATCTCGGTTGCAGTCCCCTATCTTAGATTCCTAAGTGCCAAAGACCAGATTGTTGCGGCGCTGCGTAAATGCCAGGTAGAGATAGAGTCGATACTGGGTAGATAACCCAACCGGACAGAAAACGTTGACTCTACGAGGTCTCCAGGCGTCGAGGACTTGAAACCCCGTACCTTATGGCATTGGCTAACGAGCCAGTAAGGACTCACCTAGGTCCACGCCACTGTAAGCGTACGGGCAAACCGTCTTGCACGACTAAGCCGGACGCCAACGATGCGGCAGCAGCTCCGCAATCTCACTGGCCCGTTGCGTCGGCAGACGCGTCAGCACATCTTTGAGATAGGCATACGGGTCATGCCCGTTGTTGCGCGCCGACTGGATCAAACTCATGATCGCAGCCGCACGTTTACCACTGCGCAACGACCCGGCGAAGAGCCAGTTCTTGCGCCCCAGCGCCCACGGCCTTATTTGGTTCTCACACCAATTATTGTCAATGGGTACAGCCCCGTCATCGAGGTAGCGCGACAGCGCGGTCCAGCGTTTCAGGCTGTAATCCAAGGCTTTGCCGATGGCCGAACCGTTGTGCACGATATCGCGCTGGGCAATCATCCAGGCATGCAGCGCATCCATCACCGGTACCGCTTTCTTGCCGTATTCGGCGACGTGAATCCGGCTCCAGGTGTTTAATTTCACTTTCGATTTCGTACAGCGGCTGGATGTAACGCAAGGCTTGCTCAGCCAGGGTGCTCTTGTTGGTCGCATGCAGCTCGAAGAATTTGCGCCGTGCGTGGGCCATGCAGCCGATCTCTGTTACACCGAGTGCGAAGCTGGCCTTGTAGCCGCCAAAATCATCGCAGACCAGCTTGCCCTTCCAGTCTTGCAGGAAGTTGCGCGCATGCTCGCCGGCGCGACTGAGGCTGAAGTCATAAACCACTGCCGACGTTTCGCAAAATGGACTGGTGGCATAAGCCCAGACATAAGAGCGGTGGGTTTTCTTGGTGCCTGGCATGAGCATCTGCACTGGCGTTTCATCGACATGAACGACCTGCTGCTCAAGCACGACTTCGCGCAGCGCATCCACCAACGGCTGCAACTGCACACCGCAAGTACCGACCCACTGCGCAAGGGTCGAACGCGGAATCGCCAAGCCGGCCCGGCCAAACATCGCTTCCTGACGGTACAGCGGTAGGTGGTCGGCAAACTTGGCGATCATGACGTGGGCCAACAGGCCTGCGGTCGGAATGCCCTTGTCGATGACCTGGGCCGGCACCGGGGCCTGGATCAGCGTTTCGCAATCATCGCAGACCCATTTGCCACGGATATGGCGTTCGACGGTAAACACGCCCGGCGTGTAATCAAGTTTTTCGCTCACATCTTCGCCGATGCGCTTGAGCGTACAGCCGCAGGCGCACTCGGTGTTGTCCGGTTCGTGGTGGATAAGCGTGCGGGGAAACTCAGGCGGCAATGCACGGCGCTTGGGTTTCTGCTTTTCCTGGGGCGGTGCTGGTGTTGGCAGCAGTGACTCAAGTTCAGCTTCGATGGCGGCAATATCGGTATCGATCAGATCGTCGAGCAAGCTGGCCTGTTCCGGGCTCATCTGCTCGCTGCGCTTGGTGAACTTGAAGCGCTTGAGCTGGGCGATCTCGTGGCTGAGTTTCTCGATCAGCGTTTTGTCGAAATGGATCTTCTTGTCCATGATCCGAACTGTCTTGCCCATCGTCTCGACCTGCTCATCGAGCGTCGAAACACGTTGCAGCAGCTGCGCAGCCAAGGCGCGCAGTTGTTCGGGATTGAGTTGGTCGAGGTCAGGAAGAGAAGTCATGGCGCTGATCTTGCCAGATCAGCTTAAACACGACGACAGGCTTATCGGACAATTACGCTGATAGATAAGCACTGTTTGTGTCAGAGGATGGAGATGGCATTTCCAGGCCCGACTCTCTGCCAAGGCAAACCCAGTATCAAGACGTGAAGCTGTTCAGCACTTAGCTCGATCTGCGCGCCATGCCGGGTGCCTGGCCAGGTGAACTTGCCTTGATGTAATCGGCGTGCTGCCAGCCAGATACCCAGCCCGTCATGTACCAGGACTTTCATGCGAGTGGCGCGGCGGTTGGCGAACAGATAAGCACAGTGCGGCTGCGCCGCACCGAATACCGAAATCACGCGGGCCATGGCGGTGTCGGTGCCGGCGCGCATGTCCATGGGCTCTGTAGCGAGCCAGATGGTGTCGATGCGAATCACCGCAACAGCTCTCGAAGAAAGGCTGCGCAGGCGGCGGCACTGTCGACGGGCCAACTCATTTTGATGGGCGTGCGCGGGTGTTGGATTTCAAGGCAAATGTCGGTGGGTTGAGCTTGTGATCCGGTCGGGAGCATCTGGGTATGCAGCGGGATGAACGCGGGCTGCAACGCGGTGGATTTCTGCGTGTGCAGGCGTATCCATTTATGCACGAGGTTGGCGTTGAGGCTGTGGCCTAGGGCGATGTTGGCGATGGAGGCGCCGGGCTCGGAGCACTCCTGAATGACCTGGGCTTTGAAGGATTTGCTGTAGGTACGGCGCTGAAGGTGCATGAAGAATCCGCCTGATGGGCCAGAAATGGTGTCCACTTGAATTTAGGTGGACACCATGGCCTTCGGCGGTGGCATCGGGAAGGTGTGTTCGCCGGGCCCTTACACGCCACTCTTGTACTGGGCTCATAGGACGCAAGGTCTCTGGTGAAAGGGCTGTACAAGTGGATTTTGCAAACGGGATCAGTAGTCGGATCATGGCGCTTCTGCCTTTTTTACTGATGGCACCGGGCGTGCTAAGCGGTAAACGGACCTCGGAAACTTGATGGTGGCGAGTACCGCGTGGATACAGACGGCCATCGGCCTGGCGTGGTTCGCGCAGCTACGCCATGATTCAGGTTCGGGAAAACGCTGAGCAAATCGCGATGTACCGAGGTGAGCCGCAATCCCCCACCATCAAGTTCAGTTAGAACCACCAAATGCCGTGGTTAGTGAGCTCCGGCGAGAAGACCCTGCTAGGCAATTGGGCGAGAAACATTGGATGGGCTGCCACCTGTAGCAGTAGCAATCCCCGAAAGCTCACGAGCTTGCTCTCCAAGCCGCAGCGTTTCTCTCAACTGGGACAGTGCGGCTCGGGCCAACTCCAAGTCTTGTTAACAACCCCTCAATGACAATAATCAGTGGTGCTCGGAAGCCGCGCAACCGATTTGGCGAGCCGGCATGAAAATGCCTGAGATATCTCGGGTATTTCAAGTGATCGGTGCATGGCAATCAGGTACACATCAAAGGACAGGTGAATCGTCCCTTATTAATTTATCGTCTTTCAGGGCACTCCAGAGCTCTGCAGGGATAGGTGAATTCAGTAAGTTCACATTTTCATGCAACTGGCTAATGCTTCGAGTTCCGGGAATTACAGTTTTGACTACGGGGTGCTTAAGTATGAACTGTAACGCGACAGACTTCAGCGAGACGTTAAATTCTTTACAGATATTTTCAATATGCCTAACGCGCCCTAAAACCGTATCATCTGCCGGTGCGTAGTTATACATCGCGCCAGGGACTGCCCCCGTCGCAAGTACCCCACTGTTATACCCACCACCGACGATAACCGAAACATCACGCATTTCGCACAACGGAAAAAGCTCATCGAGCGCGTGCTGCTCCAATAGCGTATAGCGGCCTGCCAACAGAATACAGTCGAAATCGGCCAGTTGGATCGCGTTGACGGCAACGTCACATTCATTGACGCCAACGCCTATCGACTTAACAACCCCTTGGTCTCTCAAGCGGAGAAGCGCTTTCGCCGCACCGTTCATCGACCCCTCGAATATTTCACGCTGATGAGCGCCATGCGTCGCAACGTCTATTTCATGAATCAACGCAACGTCGATATATTCAAGGCCTGTCCGCTGCAGGCTGTCTTCAATCGAGCGCATGGTGCCATCGTAGCTGTAGTCAAAGTGCCAGTCGAAAGGCAGCCCGTTGACCCAGGGATTGAAATCAATGTGCTGTCGAGCCCGCGGGGTCAGCAAGCGCCCAACTTTGGTCGATAAGATAAAGTCCCCGCGCGGTTTCCAGCGCAGGCCCTGCCCAAGCCGGGCTTCACTTAAGCCGTGACCGTAACTTGGGGCAGTGTCATAAAACTTCAAGCCTGCCTCCCACGCTTCCTGAATGAGTGCGTGCGCATCACTGTCAGACATCTCACGATTAAAGTTGCCAAGTTGCGCAGCACCAAATCCAAGCGCTGTTGTAGTCAGCTTTGATCTAGGCCAGGTTTTTGTATGTGTCGCGTTCATGAGTTGAGCCCCATGGAAACGTTAAATTATTAGCCACCCCATACCGCCTAGGCAATACAAAGCGCACGTAACTACATACCTCTCTGGGCGGCCGTAATGTCGAAATATGTTAAGATGCCCAGATATCCCCAAGTGTGAAGCCTTCGGGGAAGGGATCATCGTAGTCGAGAACCAATGTGTTAATCCCAGAAATCCAGCTCGTCCCACTGATTTCGGGAATAACTGCGCGGTAACCGGCAATTTCTGCCGTATCCACCAGCCGACCGGTATATACGATTCCCAGAATGCCTTCATGGCGAAACTTCTGATTTATCTCAAGCTGCCCCTTAGCATGAAGAGCAGCCATTTTTGCACTTGTCCCAGTGCCGCTCGGACAGCGGTCCAACACACCGGTCCATGTCGCAGGCTCATTCCAGTCAAATTGGCCTGTCCCCATCGTGACTACGTTCTTCCAGTCGGCGTTCGGCCCCTCTGCAGGGCCAGACATCTGCGCAACCGTTATACCGACACCGGGATAGTCAGGATGGGCAACCGGAAGCTGTTCCACCGCAGCCTGCCGTATCATCGACGAAATGCGAGCAATCTCACGGCCATGCTCAGGGATCAACTGGATGTGCTTGAATTGACGGATATCGGTGATGACGTAAAACATGCCACCCCAAGCGACGTCTACCGTCACTTTTCCCAAGTGAGGTACTTCGATCACTGCGTCTAGGTGCACGGCGAAAGCCGGCACGTTTTTGAAGGTGACACTTTTGACTTTGCCGTTCTGGCATTCAGCCCTTACGCGAATGAGGCCTGCTGGGGCTTCAAGCGTCAATTCTGTCACTGGCTCCTGCATGGGAAGCATTCCCATTTCAAGCAACACCGTAACGACCGAAATCGTGTTACCCCCGGACATCATGGGGTATTCGATCTGCTCAAGGATGATGAAGCCGACATCCGCGTCAGGATGACACGGGGGGACAATAATGTTGCAGCAATGAGGTGGATAACCACGAGGTTCGGATAATAGCAGTTTGCGCAACGGATCATCATTGCGCTCGAGCCACTTCATTTTCTCATACACCGACTCACCCGGAATATTGGGGACTCCCCCGGTCACCACACGCATTGGAATGCCAGAATGTGTGTCTACCGCCTGCACCGTCCGCTTGAACCCCATATTCGATTACCCTGCCGTCAGCACTGATCAAAATTAAAGATATCCGTAGTCATGCACTCAATACGTCCGCTGATAACCTCACGCTCACAGCAACGCAGGCCAATTATGCAGGCAGGATCTGTGCCAGCGTAAAAAAGGCGTATTGACGCTCAGAGAACCGTTGACCGGCAACGTTTAGCGCGTTCCATCTTTAATTCGAAGATGGTTAACGTGTCACAATGAGACATAATTTGTGATCTGATTATGCACCTGATCACGACACACCCATTAATGTCTTAAATAGATACAAATCTTCAGCACATTCCTTGGAAATTTTCATTATGAGACATTTCTGTGTCTTCACCTAACCACTGACGATTCAAGCTTCCTTTCGGCGCGTGAAAAGGCTATCACGCGATAGGTCTCGTCGGGCGAGACACCTAAAACCAAGGGATTGCGGCTGTGAAATATTCTAGCTGAAGATATACGCCACCTATAACTTTGGACGTTACGTATTGATGAGGTGGAACGCAGTCGCGGAATCGACGCGAAATTATTCTAGTCGTCAACCAATCCCGGACACAGGATTAGGTTTCTCCTCAGCAATCGCTGCCGGTAGCCCGCTGTTTAACTAATACAGTCGCCCCAGTTAAAGTGCTGCACTAGGCCACTGCCAATACCTACTATGCCTGCGTGGTACCAATGTAACCTACGCTTGGCACTCACTCCGTTTTAGACTAGGGAACAAGCGCTTCATCGGCGCGCTGTATAGGCAATTCCTCTACGACTCATGCTCTGGCTGAAACGGTGACGCACAACCGCCGGCGAAACTTTGACTGCCACACTGCTCGCCCTGGACGTCTTTGTATGTGTCAAGTGGATATTGCGCTTTGGTTGATGATGCAATTTCACCTCAGGTTGACGCCTTAGGCATCCCGAGCGACCTATGATTTTAAAGGGAAATGGGCTGAAGCGTCAGGCTTGCGCAGTTCTAATGCTGCCACTGCTATCGTTTCAATGGCGAATTTGAATAAAGTTCACTCCCAAACCGTGAAGCGTCTAAGGCATAGCGGAAGCCTCCCTTCTCCAAGGCACCGCTTGGGTCTGTGCAGGGGTACAAGATTGCAAAATCCCCTATGCGTAATTATAAAAAATTAACGTGACTATTGCACAACCAATAAAAAGCTCAGCCGACCTAGCCTGACAAAAATCCAATCACGCACAATTGCAAGGCACGAACAAGTTCCAAAACTCCGCACGCACCAATTCCATGCACGAAACCGAAAATCTAGGTTGTTCCAACCAGTAATGGAAACAGATAAATTCAACCAACAAGAAACAGATTATTGCACAATGCCATTCTAAGGGAACACCCAACTAGAGCTTTTTGCCCTTCCACGAAAAAAATCACTCTCGAGTTCGCTATGCCAAAATCCCGTACAGGCCGCATGACTGCTGGCGTCCGCTGAAAATCATATAGCTCCCGCTTAAAAGGTTGTACTTACCGGTAGCACCCCTGCGTCATCTTGGCACGCTACCTGCTGTAACAGGGTGCAACATCGCAGTAGCACCTCTTCAACCGCCATAGGCTAGGCCACTAAATAATGAAGAATACTCGCCACCTTTTCGCTTCGGCGCTTATCACATCGATGCTTTCGACTTCCGCGCTGGCAGATAAATTGGACGACATCGTCGACAACGGGGAATTGCGCTGCGCCGTAACCCTGGACAACGGGCAGGCAGGTTTTCGTGACGCTGACAACCAGCCAGCCGGCTTCGACGTTGATTATTGCAATGATCTGGCCACTGCCATGGGCGTGAAAGCAGTAATTGTGGAGACGCCGTTCCCTGATCGAATTCCCGCCATCATTTCCGGCCGAGCAGATGTCGCGGTTGCCTCTACCTCCCCAACCTTGGAGCGAGCTAAATCAATTGGCTTCACCAAGCCATATTTTGCCTACAACTATGTCGTGCTGACCCGCGACGACACAGGCATCAAGTCCTACCAAGACCTAAAGGGTCATGTTGTCAGCACTCCGCAAGGCAATTATGGCAATGACTTCATCAGCGCCGATATAAAGAAATGGAACGACCCTGCCGGCTCGCTCAAATCCTATCAGTCTATGAACGACAACATTCTGTCCGTCAGTCAAGGCCACAGTGCTGCAACAGTAGTCGTCAACACCGTCGCCCAAGACGCCGTTAAATCTGGCAAGTTCAAAGGCCTCAAAATCGCAGCTGCCGCTCCTTGGGATGTCGATTACGTTTCCCTTGCGGTCGAGCGTGAAGAATATGGTTTTATCAACTATCTGAACATGTTCATCGACCAGCAAAACCGTACGGGCCGCTACAAACAGCTGTGGGACAAATGGATTGGTGGCGATGTGCTAGACCCCTCGCACTCGACAGCCATGCATTGAGTTTGGGCGCGTATTCATTGATTTGTAACAGGTGTAAATATGTTCAATTACTCGTTTCACTGGAGCGCGATACGCCGAGCATTGCCGCATCTGCTGGAAGGGGCGTGGGTCACTCTGCAGATAGCTTCGGTGTCGATGCTACTGGGCGTTTTAATTGCCTTGTTGCTCACAGCCATGCGCCGCTCCGACTGGAAAGTGTTAAGCGGTTTCGCTACCACCTGGGTTTCGATCGCACGTAACACACCGTCACTGTTCCAGATCTACATGTTGTATTTCGGGCTTGGCTCGTTCGGTCTGTACGTGCCGTCGATGATCGCATTGTTGGCGGGTATCACCTTCAACAACGCTGGCTACCTGGCTGAAAGCTTCCGTGGTGGTTTGAACGCAGTTCCTGACACGCAGATACGCGCAGCGCGGTCACTGGGTATGTCGGCAACACAGGCATACATACACATTGTCGTGCCTCAACTTCTGCGCGTCGTATTCCACCCAATCACCAATCAGATGGTCTGGGCAATTCTGATGACGTCTCTAGGGGTCATCGTCGGCCTCAACAGCGACCTCACCGGCGTGACTCAAGAGTTCAACATCAAAACCTTCCGCACCTTTGAATTGTTCATCGCCGCCGCGGTGCTCTACTACGTGCTGTGCAAACTGGTGATCGCCGCAGCTCACATATTGGGCTGGCGTTTGTTCCGTTACTGACATCGCGAGGGCGCACCTATGTTCGAAACCAGTTTTACTTCAGCAGACCTGGTGATCCTCCTGGAAGGCGCATGGATGACCTTGCAACTGACCTTCTGGGCAGTGCTCATCGGCACCTTGGGCGGTGCCATATTGGGCTGGGCACGCAGTGCCTGGCCGCGAGCCACCATCCCACTAGGCTGGCTGCTGGACGTGTTCCGTACTGTCCCGTTGCTGATCCAGTTCGTTCTGGCCAATTCGCTCAACAGCATCCTTGGCCTGAACTGGCCGATCATGACGATCGGCTGCGTAACCCTCGGCCTTTACTGTGCCGCCTACTGCACTGACATCGTTCGTAGCGGCCTGGATGCCGTAGCGCCGAATCTACGCCGGGCTGGCCGCTCCCTGGGCATGAGTTACTGGCAGGAGATGCGCCTGGTCAGTGCGCCTCTAGCGCTGCGAGTCGCCTTCCCTTCCTGGCTGAACATGACCCTGGCGGCGATGAAAGACACAGCTCTGGTCATGTGGCTTGGCCTTGCCGAGTTGCTACGAGCCTCACAACACATCATCAACCGCATTCAAGAACCGCTCCTGGTGCTGTGCATCGTCGGGCTTATCTACTACGTCATGAGTTGGGCCATCGCCTGGTGCGGCGCCCGCGTCGAAAAAAGGTGGGACACCCAATGATCAAGATTCGACAAGTACGAAAATCCTTCGGCGAACTAGAGGTCGTCAAAGGCGTCACCATGGATGTACAGAAAGGTGAAGTGCTTTCGATCATCGGTGGCTCGGGCTCTGGCAAATCAACGCTGCTGATGTGCATCAACGGCCTAGAAGGTATTCAGAGCGGCAACATCGAGGTCGACGGTATCGATGTGCACTCGCCGAAAACCAATTTGAACCTACTGCGGCAGAAGATCGGCATCGTTTTCCAGCAATGGAACGCTTTTCCCCATCTGACCGTGCTTGAGAACGTGATGCTCGCTCCGCGCAAAGTACTAGGCAAGTCTCGTGAGGCTGCTGAAGAAGAGGCAGTACGCCAACTCAAGCATGTCGGCCTGGGTGAAAAACTCAAGGTCTTTCCCTCCAAGCTCTCTGGTGGTCAGCAACAACGTATGGCCATCGCGCGAGCGCTGGCCATGTCACCCGACTACATGCTTTTTGACGAGGCAACCTCGGCTTTGGACCCGCAGCTGGTCGGCGAGGTGCTCGATACCATGCGCATGCTCGCCGAAGACGGCATGACCATGGTGCTGGTGACTCACGAAATCGCATTTGCAAGGGAAGTATCAGATCGCGTCGCGTTTTTCCGGCAGGGATTGATTCATGAGATCGGCACTCCCGATCAGGTGATCCGCAATCCCTCGAAACCGGAAACCGCAGCGTTCTTGAAATCCATCAACTGAGCATACGGGCGCAGCCGACACGGCTGCCCCAGTTTGGCTGAGATCACCTGTGAGGCTCATGTGGTATACGATTACATCGTCATCGGCGCCGGTTCGGCAGGCTGCATCATCGCTTCGCGCCTTTCCGAAGACCCTGAAACCAAGGTGCTGCTGGTCGAGGCGGGTGGGCGCGATCGTTCATTGATCATCGATATGCCGGCCGCCCTTCCCTTCGCCTATTCCAGCAAGAAACTTGGCTGGCAGTACGAATCCGGCCCCGAACCGCACCTGAACGATCGCGTCATCGACGAGAAGCGCGGCAAGGTGCTGGGCGGCAGCTCATCCATCAATGCGATGATCTTCAACCGCGGCAACCCGCTCGACTTCGATGCCTGGGCGGCGCACGGCCTGACGGACTGGAGCTACGCCCACTGCCTGCCTTATTTCAAACGCATGGAAACCTTCGCCGACGGCCCCAATGACTGGCGCGGCGGCGATGGCCCCATGCGCATCAGCCGCTGCAAGGCCGAGCACAAGCTCTACGACACCTTCCTGCGGGGCGGCGAGCAAGCCGGCCTGAGCGTCACCGAAGACCACAACGGCTACCGCCAGGAAGGCCTGCACATTGCCCAGGCGCTGGTCCATGATGGCGTGCGCTGGTCTTCGGCACGCGGCTACCTGCACCCTGCCGAAAAGCGCCCCAACCTCGAGATCATGACCCATGCCCTCGTCCATCGGCTGTTGTTCGACGGCGACAGCACCATTGGTATCAAGGTCGAGCACGCCGGTGTTACCCACGACATCCTGTGCCGCCGCGAAGTAATCTTGTGCGCCGGCGCCTTCAACTCGCCCAAGCTGCTGATGCTGTCCGGCATCGGCGACAGCGACATGCTGCGCCGCCACGGCATCGAGCCGCGCCTGCACCTGCCCGAGGTCGGCAAGAACCTCGAGAACCATCCCGGCATCAACGTGCAGTATTCGGCCAAGCTTGAAGATTCGCTGGTGTCCCAGCTCGGGCCAGTCGGCCAGGCCAAGCTCGGCGCCCAGTGGCTGTTGTTCAAGTCAGGCCTGGGCGCCACCAACTTCTTTGAAGCTGGCGCGTTCCTGCGCACTCGCCCGGACGTCGACTACCCGAACGTGCAGTTCGAGTTCCTGCCGCTGACACGCCAGCTGAAGAATGGCCGGCTCATCGCCATACCGGGCTTCCAGTTCTGGCTCGACCTGTCACGCCCGCAAAGCCGTGGCCAGGTCTCGTTGCGCTCTGCCGACCCTGGCGCAGCACCGCACATCGTGTTCAACCACATGAGCACCCGCCAGGACCGCCAGGACATGATCGATGGCATCCGCCTGGCCCGCGAACTCATTTCGCAGCCGGCCTGGGATGGCATCAGGGGCGAAGAGCTTTCACCTGGTGCTGGTGCGCGCAGCGACGCGGAACTTGAACAGTTCGTGCGCGCCAACACCGGAACCTCGTTCCATCCAGCCGGCACCTGCCGGATGGGGGCCGACGCCAACTCGGTGGTGGATACCGAGGGCCTGGTCCGCAACATGCGCCGACTGCGGATCGTCGATGCCTCGATCCTGCCGCACTCGGTCACTGCCAACCTCAGCGCCTCGATCATGATGATGGCGGAAAAGATCGCGGATCGAATCCGAGGCAAGCAACCACTGGCGCCCTCCACCGCCTCGTTCTACAGAGCCTGATGATTCACACCTTACGAAAAAAGGAACCTGCCAATGTATGAAGAAAACCTGCAACTGCTGATCAACGGCCAATGGCGCCAGGGCAGTGAAGGCAACACGCTGCCACTGCAAAACCCAGCCACTGGTGAAGTGATCGGCGAGGTACCCTGCGCCAGTGCCAGCGATCTCGAGGAGGCGCTGCAGGCGGCCCAACAAGGTTTCGAAACCTGGAAGGAACTGAGCGCACATGAGCGGGCAAACTACTTGAACAGAGCCGCTGACCTGCTAGAACAGCGCATACAAACGCTTGCTAGCGTGCTCACTCAGGAAAATGGCAAATCATTACGCGAAGCGAAGGGCGAGCTCCAGTTCTGCGCCGACGCTATTCGTTGGTACGCGGAGGAAGGTAAGCGCGCTTATGGCCGAATTATCCCCTCACGCAATCGCACCGTTCGTCACACCGTTTTGCGCGAACCCGTTGGCCCAGCATTGGGCTTCGCGGCATGGAACTTCCCAGGCGGAAACGTGGCATTGAAAGTGGCTGGGGCACTGGCCGCAGGTTGTTCGATCATCGTCAAGCCAAGCAATGAAACGCCAGGCACAGCGGTAGGCATCATCCGGTGCCTGCAGGACGCCGGCGTACCTGCAGGTGTGATCGGATTGGTATTCGGTGACCCAGCGAGCATCTCGTCGCAACTGATCGCCTCTCCTATTCCGAAGAAGTTGTCGCTTACAGGCTCCACACCAGTGGGCAAACAACTTCAGAAAATGGCTTCCGATTCACTCAAGCGCTGCACCATGGAACTGGGTGGCCATGCACCGGTACTGGTGTTCGCCGATGCCGAGCTGGACCGCACGCTGGATCGTTTGGTTGCGGCGAAATTCCGCAACGCAGGCCAAGTCTGCACCTCGCCCACTCGCTTCTACGTTCATCGCAGTCTGTATGAGGCGTTCATTCAAGGTTTCGTGAAGCGTACGGAGCAACTGGTAGTAGGTAACGGCCTGGAAGACGGGGTGACCATGGGCCCGCTGATTACCGAGCGACGCCTGGGGAACATGGCGGAAATGGTGGCGGATGCGCTCAATCGCGGGGCCAAACTGCTAACCGGTGGGCAGCGTCTCGAGCGCCCAGGTTTTTTCTACGCACCGACGGTGCTTCGTGACGTCAGCGATGAGGCGCTGATCATGAATGACGAGCCGTTCGGCCCGTTGGTCGCGATCACCCCCTTCAATTCGTACGAGGAAGTCGTCCAGCGCGCCAACAGCCTGCCCTATGCCTTGGCTGCTTATGTATTTACCCAGGATGCACAGACTGCCAGGCAGGCAAGCGACGACCTGGAGGCTGGTGTGATTGGCGTCAACCAGACTTCCGTACACGAAGCCGAAACGCCATTCGGTGGTTTCAACGAGTCCGGCTATGGCCTGGAGAGCGGCCAGGAAGGTTTGGATGCCTACCTGCGCACCAAGGTCGTAACTGACACCTTCGTTTGATCATGACGCTGCCCTGCATTGATCGTGCAGGGCAGCGCCTCAGCGGCGCACGCCTGCCGTGGCGTTACGGTACTGTTGCGGCGTGTAGTGGGTGCTGGCCTTGAATTGGCGAGAGAACGCACTGTGATCGATGTAGCCACAGGCACTAACGATCGAGGCAACACTCATATCAGTGGATTCCAGTAGCGTACATGCCTTCTCCATGCGCAGTTGAGTCAGAATCTGCTTGGGCGTGATGCCGAACAATTCGCGCGTCAATCGTTCAAGCAAGTCCATGGAAAAGCTGAACTGCCTGGCAACCTCCATGATCATTATGGGCTCCCCGCAGTTCTCCTTCAGGTAATTCATGAACTCACTCAACACGTTGTAGCTATTGTGACGATCAGCAGTGGCAGGCAAAACGCGAGAAATCCCCACCAATGCAGCCTCTCCTGCCCGAGGGCCGCGCACAGTGAACTTCGAGCTGAGACACCATTTGCGTTGCCGGCTTGAGGACAGACACATCTCGAGCACGTTCAGCACATCGGTACCCCGCTCGATCAATTGCAGATCCTGCTTCGAGATGGTAACGCCAGGGTTGACGAAAATCTCCTCACAGGTTCGTCCGATCATCTCGCGCTTGTCAGCAACACCGGCGTGATCGGCAATGGTTTGATTGACGATGAGATAACGGGCGTTGGCATCTTTAATGAAAAACTGTACGTCCGGCATGAGATCAAACAACTGCTCCGCCAGTGTCATGTTGGAGCCCGAGCAGGAAAGGTCAGTGAGAAACTTGAGGTCGATCATGGAGGCCTTAATGTATGAAAGGCTTACAGGCTCGGGAATCCTGGCAGAAGCGCCCCATCGAGCAACGCAGTCTGAGTATGGGCAATGTGCGCCTCGAGCAAGCTGATTGCGAGTTGGGTATTGCCAGCCTGACAAGCCTCCAGAATATGAGCATGGTCCGCCATGGACGACTTCCTGCCCACCGAGTACGACTGCAGCACACGTAGATGAATATCGATTCCTTTGACAGTGTCGGCAATCATCCTCAACAACGTAGGCCGATTGCAAGCACCGTAAAGAATACTGTGGAACTCAAGGTTGAGCTCAGCCCAGTCGCGGGGAATGTCACTGGCCTCATAGCGCTGCAGAACAGCCTGCGCAGCCATGAAATCAGCTTCGCTCAGCCGGGGTAAGGATAACCGCAGCGCCCGAGTTTCCAGGGCAATACGAATGTCGAGAATTTCGACCAATTCATCGATGGATTTCGATGCTACTACCGACCCTTGCCGTGCGACATGACGCACAAGGCCCTGTGCCTCGAGCTTGCCCAACGCTTCCCGGACAGGAATGCGGCTTACGCCGAACTGCCTGGCAAGTGCTTCCTGCTTGAGCTGCACGCCAATACCAATATGCCCTTGCAGAATGGCTTCACGCAGCGACTCGGCAATTCCGTCCGCAGTCAACGGTGCCGGCTGTGCAGCGGTAATGGTTTTTTCCATAAGCTTTGATCATAAGGGAGGCGCCCACCTGCCCACATTCTCCGTCAGAACAAGGGACAGGCGAGCGCCTGAAACTGGAGTGAATGACGCGTTAGAGGATGCCCTCCTCACGGTAAGGCTCATTACGCTCGACGCGCTCATAACCCAGGCGCGTCATGTCGATCGTCTGATAGCTGCCCTTGAGCATCAGCTCGGCAATGCCGCGACCGGCTGCAGGGGCGTGCATCATGCCGTGACCGGAGAAGCCAGCGCAGGTATAGAGGTTGGTCAGGCCAGCGTTCCAGCGGCCAATGACGGCGTTCCCATCCAACTCGTTGACTTCATACAGGCCTGACCAGGTGCGATGGCACTTCGCGGTTTCCAGCGTCGGGAAGCGATGAGCCACCGCTGGCCAGACCACGTTCTCCCAATATTCGTGGTCAACCTCGAAATTGAAGCCGCGTGGCTCGTTGCCGTTGACCAGCCCCCCGGAGAAGCCTTCGCCTTCGGAGCGGAATGCCAGCCGAGAAAGGTCTTTCACATATGGCAGGCGCTCCATCGGAGCTCCCGGCGTGAAGTAGTGCTCGAAGCGGCGCATAGGCACGATCGGCAAAGCCATGTCGAAACGCTCCGCGACCAAGCCTGACCATGCGCCAGCAGCGTTGACGAACGCGTCAGCCTCGATGCGGGCACCGGACTCCAGAGTGATTGCACGTGCAACGCCGCCGCTCGCCTCAGCATCGACGAAGCGATCCTTGATGTACTGGGCACCTAGCTCAATCGCTTTGCGACGATAGCCTTGCAGCAGCCCGTTGGGGTCGCACCAGCCGTCGTGCGGGGTCAGTACGCCGATGCCCAGATCATCACTGTTGATCGACGGGAATTGGTTTTTCAGCCCAGCAGCATCCAGGAGTTTTACAACACACCCATGGTCTTCCTGAATGCGGGCGTTGCGCTCAAGTGCTTTCACATGCTCAGGCTCGACCACGAAGAGGTAGCCACCCTCGACCCAATCCACCGGTGCAGGACGCCCCTTCGACTCCATTTCGTGTTCGAAATTGCGGATTCGCTCAAGGCTATACAGCGACATTTGGATATTTTCTGTGCCGGTGAACTGCACGCGGCAACCACCGGAGGACTTAAGTGCGCTGGCGAACTCGTACGTGGGGTCGGGCTCGATCACGGCAACCGACATACCTGGCGACGCCTGCAAAAGATGGTAGGCGATGCTGGAGCCAATGATGCCTCCACCGATGATCGCGACATCGTATTTTTGCACAATTTTTTCAGACATTATGTGTTCCTCTCAGGTGGATATTGACTTTGTATCCTTTTATGGATCCACTGTAAATCCCCGTAGATACTGGGTTTATAGGAATTCGATTGAGAGTTTTAATCGAGTCCCGAGAGGTTTGATAAATTGTGCAAAAACCCCTGCTCAATTTCTTTTTATTGCACATTTACATTAATTTGATCGTAGCTGAAGCCGGCTAGAAAGCGATCTTTTTAACGCAAGGTGCAACGAGGAATGCTCATGGGGGCCAATCAAACAAGAACGGAGAACCCTGCAGCCAGGCTGCAGCTCGGAGGACAGCAGATGCAGCGTGCCACCTCGCCTCAAGCCATTGCCGATACACAGGATCGGCTGCGTCATGCAGCACTGGAGTTATTCACCTCACAGGGGTACCAATCGACCAGCCTCCGGGATCTGGCAGCACATCTGGGCATGCAAGCAGGCTCGCTGTATAACCACATCGAGAGTAAGCAAGCCCTGCTGTTCGATCTGATCGAAGAAGCGCTCGATGCATTGCTGGCAGAGACCCGCAGCAGTATCAGACGGGGGAAGAACCGTGAAGAGCGGCTGCGCTTGTTCGTTCAGGTTTCATTGTGTTTTCAAAAGCGCGAACACAAGCGGATGACCCTGATCCATCGCGAAACCATCAACTTGACGCAGGAGCAACAGCAACAGGTCCAGCATCTGGTCGATGAATATGCTGGCTGCCTTGAATGGGTGATAGCTGACCACCGAAGTACAACCGTGACGCCGGATAGCCGCCTCAAGCTACTGACCGGTGCGATCATTGGGATGATTCAAGGCTTGCAGTCCTGGGGATGCAATGACCCGTCACCGCCGCTACGCGAAGAGGTCGAACAGCTGACGAGGATGATTAACGGAGCGATAGGAGCGGCAAGCGCTTAGCTTGCCGACTCACCCGTTCAGGGGCCGACGAAAACAGCCCTGATTAGGCTTGCTTGAAGAACAAGCAAGCCCCGCATGCATCTGCCGGATCCACTTGCAACACATCGCCAGCCACATACTCGTAGCGTATGCCGTTACTGTCGAATACCTGAGCGGTAACTTTGACGTCGTTGACCAACAATGTTGCCGACGCCAGGTAGGCAGCGCCTCGCACTGTCTGGGCGATCCTGCGGCGACGTGCTTCCTGTTGGGTTATCAGCTCTACATCAGCTCCCTCGGGAAAACTCAACACGATGCGGTCTCGGCCTGCCTCAACACGCTCTGCCCCCAACAGTCTTGTATATGCAAACCGTGCTTCTTCGAAATCCTCCACAACGCCAGTCAACCTGCCAAAACCGATGACGCCATTGGGATGATCCATCCAACCCGGTTGGCGCAAGGTCTCTGCGGTCAGATGCTCACAAAGGTTGGCATGACTCAACCCTGGAAAAAGATCGTGATGCAGCATCACTGTCTTGAAATGAAGATCCAGTACACGGCCGTCAACGACCAGCTTGCGATTCAGATGCCGCGGTGGCTCGATACCCAACCCCGCCGCCAACCCGCTCTGATAACTGGTATCGGCGGATTGTGCATTGAACGCAACACTGTAGAGGCCCTCCCCACGCTCCAGAAAGGTATCGACGCCTGCCAGGAACTTGCCGGGATCGGCAATGCCACGGATTTCGAGATAATCATCGGGGAACATGATGCACAGATTCTCTGTACCCCACTCTTGATGCTTGCCACTCGGAGGAACGATGAACCCTAACTGCTGATACTGGCTGCGGGTACTTTGCAAGTCACACACCGCTACCACGGGATGGTCTACGCGCCCTACTTGTGCTGTCATGATGATGCCTTACTGACCAGCCTTGAGTGGCTGGAATCGTGTGCAAGAAGGGAGCGCCGCAACGCTCCGTTATCAGTACCGACGTCAATTGCCCTGAGACAATTCGACCGATCGTTGCTGAGCAGCTTCGGTTGCAGATTGCACCAGCGCGCGCAACGCCCCGCCTGCTTCGAAAACGTCGATCGCAGCTGCAGTGGTGCCGTTGGGAGAAGTGACGTTCCTGCGCAACTGCGCAAAATCGGCCTCTGGTGCACACTGCAAGGTGGCTGCACCCAGCGCCGTATTCGCAGCCAAGAGCGCGCTCAACTCATGAGGCAGCCCCAAGCGAACTCCGACATCGGCCAATGCCTCACTGAACAGGTGGTAATAGGCTGGCCCACTGCCGCTGATGGCGGTAATCGCATGCATCTGCGACTCCTCATTCACCCACACTGCCACGCCGACCGCGCCGAACAGGTTGCGCACACGCTCAAGAGCAGCAGGGTCGGTCAAGGTGGCACTGTACAGGCCAGTACAACCACGGTTCACCATTACGGGAGTGTTGGGCATAGCGCGCACTACGGGTGCCCTCGAGCCACTGGCGCGCTCGAGTTCGTCACAGCTCACCCCTGCCATGACCGACACTAGTGTGGCGCGATCCCAAACTTCAACGGGCAACGCCTCGATGACTTGCGAGGCCATGGCTGGCTTCACCGCTGCCACTACCAGGTCAAAACGCATATGAGGCAGATCAGCGGCTTGCCTGAAGATTTTTGCTTTGCCGGTGGCAGACGCACCAGGATCAAGGGCGACTACCTCTTTGACCCAGCCACTCTGAAGCCAGGCGTCGCCCAACGCGCTACCCATCTTGCCGTAACCCAGAAACAATACGTTCATCTTTACTCCTTGAGCGTCATTCAACGCGCTTAGCCAATCGACATCAGGCTGGCGTTGCCGCCGGCCGCTGCAGTGTTGATACTGATCGCCCGCTCAATCACAAGGCGTTCCAGGCAGATCCCGGCATCGCCACTGGCGAGACCTTGAACACCAACAATTGCTCCTGGGCGCTCGGCGACAGCCTCACAGACCGCACGCAAGTGATCGGAATCACCGTGATGGATGACTGCGTCGAAATCTGCCGACACCCAGTCATTGCACAACTCGATGTGTGCTTGTAGCGACCGCGGCAGGCGATGGAACAAAGCGCGCGCCTCGCCGTTACTCTCTACCCAGACCATGTGCGCACCTACAGAAAGGGTGGCAGCCAATTGCAGCAACAGATCGTCCGCCTGGCCGGCCAGCCCCAGTACTCGCTGGCGGGGAAGAATGGCGTAGCTATTTCGCTCGCCAGTCGGGCCCGGAAGCTGACGGGAGGTACCGCTCTGCGCATGGTCGGCGTACGACTTGATCGCTGGCAACGCATCAGCTGCCTTACCCTGCGCCCAAGCCATTAGCTCATGCAGCGGCTTTTGCAGCTGCTCACGCAGACTGGTTTGCGCCTGACCATGCAGATCCTCTTGGGCGAGCGTTTTGCTCGCAGCATCCACCGGGCAGGTGGAGAGTAAGCGCAGCAGATACAGAGGACCGCCGGCCTTGGGCCCAGTGCCCGACAGGCCCTCTCCTCCGAACGGTTGCACACCGACGACAGCACCGACCATGTTTCGGTTGACGTAGATGTTTCCCGCATGACCCGCGTCGATAACTGCGGCAATGGTTTCGTCGATCCTGGTATGCAGCCCCAACGTCAGTCCGTAACCTGTTGCACGAATTTGCTCCATCAGTGCAGGCAAGTCTTCACGCGCGTAGCGGATAACATGCAGAACCGGGCCAAACACTTCCCGCTCCAGGGCATCGAAGCTGTCCAGTTCGATTACCGTTGGCTGCACGAAGGTACCGTGCTGACAATCGCGGTCCAAACGGGACCCGTGATACACACGGCACCCCTGACTGCGAAGACGGCTGATGTGATTCTCAATCATCTGCCGCGCCCCACCGTCGATCACAGGGCCGATGTCCACACTCAAACGCTCAGGATTGCCTACATGGTATTCAGCCATGGCGCCCTTGAGCATCTCAAGCACGCGGTCCGCCACATCTTCCTGCACACAGAGCACACGCAATGCGGAGCAGCGTTGACCAGCACTGTCGAATGCGGACGCCACCACATCCATCACCACCTGTTCAGTAAGTGCCGACGAGTCGACGATCATCGCATTCTGCCCGCCCGTTTCGGCGATCAACGGCAGCGTGCGCCCTTGCGGGTCGAGACGCCCGGCCAGCGAACGCTGAATGATCCTTGCGACCTCAGTGGAACCCGTGAACATGACCGCGCGCACACGAGAGTCGTCAACCAGACGCGCCCCTACGCGCACTCCATCACCTGGTAGCAATTGCACAATGCCCGATGGAATGCCCGCCTCAAGCAGGATGCGCACGGCCTGCGCCGCGATCAAAGGGGTTTGCTCCGCAGGCTTGGCCAGCACCGGGTTACCTGCCGCCAGCGCAGCTGCTACCTGGCCGGTGAAGATCGCCAGTGGGAAATTCCAAGGACTGATACAGACCACTGGCCCCAATGGCCGGTGGGTATCGTTATGCAGCTCACGCGCAGCCTGCACTGCGTAGTAACGTAGGAAGTCGACTGCCTCGCGCACCTCGGCAATACCATTGGCGTAAGTCTTGCCAGCTTCGCGGGTCAATAGCCCCATGAGTGGTTGCATCTGCGCTTCCATCATGTCGGCGGCACGCTGCAAAATGGCAGCGCGCTCGGGCGCCGGGGTCGACTGCCAGATCGGCGCCGCGTCCACCGCACAACGCAGCGCGTTCTCTACATCCACATCCACCGCTTCCTGCACCTGCCCCACCACATCGCGAAGATCGGCCGGGTTGAGCACGGGTTGGCGAATACCACTCTCAACGTCGCATCCCAGAATGGGTGCCGCTTCCCACGCCACCTGTGCAGTAGCGAGCAGCGCGCTGGAAAGCGACGCCAAACGATGTTCGTTGGAGAGGTCAATGCCAGCTGAATTCTTGCGAGCATCGCCATACAGATCGACCGGAGCGGCAATGCGCGGATGAGGCAGACCTACCCTGCCTTCCTGCAAGCCCAGTTGCTCGACCACCACAACGGGGTCGGCCACCAGTTCCTGGATAGACAACGAATGGTCGGCAACGCGATTGACGAAGGAAGTATTGGCACCGTTTTCCAACAGTCGTCGAACCAAGTAGGCCAGCAGCGTCTCATGCGTACCAACAGGCGCATAAATACGGCAGGGGCGCCCTAGTTTGCCATCTGCCAGAGAGCCCACGACCTGTTCGTACAGCGGCTCGCCCATGCCGTGCAGGCACTGGAATTCGTATTGCCCAGGGTAATAGTTTTGCCCGGCGATCTGATAGATGGCCGACAAGGTGTGAGCGTTGTGTGTAGCGAATTGCGGGTACACCGCCTCAGGTGCCGCAAGCAGCTTGCGTGCGCAGGCGAGGTACGACACATCGGTGTAGACCTTGCGGGTATACACCGGGTATCCCTCCAACCCTTCAACCTGGGCCCGCTTGATTTCGCTGTCCCAGTAGGCGCCCTTTACCAGCCGGATCATAAGACGATGACGACTGCGTCGTGCCAGGTCGATAACGGCATCAATCACATAAGGGCAACGCTTCTGGTAGGCCTGAATGACAAAGCCTATGCCGTTCCAACCCGCGAGCTGGGGCTCGAAGCACAGCCGCTCAAGCAGGTCCAGGGACAATTCCAGGCGATCGGCTTCTTCCGCATCGACGTTGAGGCCGATGTCGTAACGCTTGGCCAGCAATGTCAATGAGAGCAAGCGCGGATAGAGCTCGTGCATGACCCGGTCACACTGCGCCCGGCTATAGCGCGGGTGTAATGCCGAGAGCTTGATGGAAATCCCCGGGCCTTCGTAAATACCTCGTCCATGAGACGCTTTACCTATCGAATGAATAGCCTGCTCATAAGACGCCAGATAACGCTTGGCGTCATGGTCGGTTAACGCTGCCTCGCCGAGCATGTCGTAGGAGTAACGGAAGCCTTTTCCTTCAAGCCGGGTGGCATTGGCCAACGCCTGCGCGATGGTCTCACCGGTTACGAACTGCTCGCCCATCAGACGCATGGCCATGTCAACCGCTTTGCGAATCAAAGGTTCGCCACTTTTTGCGATGACTCGGTTCAGCGTACGAGTGAGGCCTCCTTCGTTGTGGGTCGAAACCAGCTTTCCGGTAATCAGTAAGCCCCAGGACGCGGCATTGACGAAAACCGACGGGCTTTGCCCTAGGTGCTGGCTCCAGTTGCCGGAGCTGATCTTGTCGCGGATCAGCGCATCGCGGGTACCTTTGTCGGGAATACGCAGCAGCGCTTCAGCCAAGCACATGAGGGCCACGCCTTCCTGCGAAGACAAAGAGAACTCCTGTAAGAGCCCTTGCACGAGGCCTGTACGCCCACCTGCGCTCTTCTGGCTGCGCAGGCGCTCGGCCAAACGCATTGCCAAGGCATTGGCGTTGGCGGCCATGTCGGCGCCTAGCCGTGCCTGCTCGAGGAGCATGGGTACCATTTCGATTTCTGGCCGCCGATAGGCTGCGGTAATCGCTGCCCGCAGCGTGCCCTGCGGATGGATCGCCTGGGCGAACTCGAGGAATGGCTGGCCTAGCCGATCGCTATAACCGTCAAGTACCTCTGCAACGGCTTCGTTATCACGTGGAATTGTGAAGTTGAGCAACTCTTCCACTGATTCTTCGCGCTCGGACCGCTCGATGAAGGTATGGATTAGTTGCCGGATGATCCAGTGCGGCGTTCGGTCTACGCCTTGGGCTGCACGGCGCAGCCGCTCACGCATTTCCGGGGACAGTTTGACGCCAACCGTGGTGGTCGAAGTATTCATGTCTGCTCCTGGGCAACGCCCCTATAAGGCGTTGCCAATGTATAAGTTTTTTATGTTTGGTATACTTTTCAGCTGTTTACTTTTGGGCAACCGCGCCCGAGCTCATCCAGGATGATCGAACGATGTCACCCGCACCCAAGACCGCGACGGCAGCGCAAAGGGCCTATGAAGAAATCAAACGGCGTATCACCAATGGCCAGCTCGCCGAAGGCGCACCGATTCGCCAGGACGAAATAGCCCAAGCCATCGGCGTTTCCAAGATCCCGGTTCGCGAAGCGTTGTCGCGCCTGGAGTCGGAGGGGCTGGTGGTACTGACGCCGAACGCAGGCGCCAGCGTAGCCACCCTGACAGTGGCCGATTACATCGAAATGCTCGACATGCGCATCGCTCTGGAATGCCGGGCGCTGGAGTTGGCGGTGCCGAACATGGCTTCGTCGGACATCGCCCTGGCCAGGGAAATGCTCGCCGCTTATAGCCAAGCCATGACCCAAACGGAATGGAGCGATCTCAACATGCGGTTCCATCAGTGCCTCTACGCACCTGCCAATCGCCCACGGCTGACGGCAATGATCCGCTCGGTGCAAGACCAAATGGGGCGCATGCTGCGCCTGAGGGTGTCGAGCGTGGCGGGCCACGAGCGCTCGCATCAGGAACACGTGCACATCCTCCAGGCCTGCGAGCTAGGTGATACTGAAGGTGCGGTGAGGCTATTGCGCAAGCATATCGAACATACCCAGCGTGAAGTGCAAGGCTGGTTCCGCCATGCGCTGCGAGCGAGCTGAAACACGTTCATTGCAGGCGGTCCTGCCAGCGTTTACAGGTCGTGGCAAGCTTGACACCCAACCGGTGAAAACGGTGAAAACGGTGAAACGCTACACCTTCAATGGACGTCACAGGCACTGGCAGTTCCAGCGCCGATGCGCCCATCACCCGCTCTGCCAGGCATAAGCCAAGTGATGTGGATACTGCGATCCCCCGGCCATTGCAGCCCACTGAGATATGCAAGCCAGGCTCAGGCTCGTGCACGTGCGGCAGGTGGTCGGTGGTCACTGCGAAGCAACCACTCCATTGGTAGGCCCAACGCAGCGGCCCGAGATGCCCGAACAGCTCGTTACCGGCGCGCTGCAGATAGGGCACGATGGCCTGATGGCTCGGCCCTGAGGTAGCACCCGCCCCCCCCATGACCAATCGCCCATCCGGAGACAGGCGAAAGGATGTGAGCAACTGCCGGGTATCGGAACAGACCTGTCCACCAGGCAGGATGTGCTTAAGCTGCTCGGCGTTAAGGGGTTCACTGGCAATCTGAGCCGTACGCACTGGGACAAATGATTTTCGAAGCCCAGGCACTAGATCATCGGCATACGCCCCGGTTGCCACTATCACATGATGGGTTTTCAGCAAATGCTCACCAACGCTCACGTGCCATTGCCCGTTACGGCGCTGTAACTTACGTGCGTGGCACTGAGCATGGATGCGTACTCCCAACGCCAAACCCACCCGAGCCAAGCCCCTGGCGTAATCCATTGGCTGTATCGAGCCGCCACGGGGGTCGTACCAGCCGAGTGTATATTTGCCGGTACCTAATTTCGACTGCAGCGCACCCTCGCCAAGCAAGTGAGCTTTGACACCGCGTTGAGTCCAAGCTGCATGACGACGCTGCACCGCCGCGATTCCGCCACGGGTATAAGCCGGCTGAATCCAGCCTTTGCGGTTGGCTGAACAGTCGATACCGTAACGCTTAATAAGCGCCCAGACCTTCGACGGCGCATCCCCGCCAAATGCCACGAGACGCTGCCCCATATCGCCGGCAAAGACTTTTTCGATGATCTCCGGGTCCTGCTTCAATCCAGCAATGACCTGCCCATTATTGCGCCCTGATGCACCCCAACCAGGCTCAGCGGCATCGACCACGACGCACGAAATGCCCGCCTCAGCCAGCTGAATCGCTGCGCACAAGCCAGTGAAGCCTGCGCCGATAATTGCCACATCTGCCACAGCATCTGCGAGTAGAGGTGGAGTAGCGGGCGCTGCGCTGGCCGATGCTGCCCATAAAGAATCGGGCAACTCCATACCTTCACGTTCTAGCACCCGTGAACCGCTCAGAGCAGCGCCCATCTTGCTCACTCCCCTGGGGCCGGCGCCAGGAACTCACCACCTCGCGCCCAGTCATAGGGCGGAATTTCGATGAAGACTACCTCCACGCTACCCGCAGGACACCGAAGCACCTCACTGGCGATCTTGGTGACCTGCTGAACGAATTGGGCTTTCTGTTCACGAGTTCTACCTGGGCTCAACTCGACGCGTACTGCTGGCATACAACCTCCAGAATATTATTGTTGATAGTCGTATACGAAAAAGGTCGCACCTCTGGTGCTCCTTGCTCCGCGCACCGCTTCAGACGGGTGCAACCATCGTAGCAACCGTATAGGATAAATTGCAATCGTATACGATTATTTCACCTGACGCTCTAGCAACTTAGAAGCAAATTCGGAGAGGCCAACGTGCGCGTTGGAGGTGTTACTCGCTCTTGGCAGTGCCACCGGCAACATTGCGAGATCCCCCCGCTTTGACGCGGCGAGATGGAAAGTTGGCGATCACCAAGCCGGTCAGCGCCAGCAAAGTCCCGAAGAGAAAACGCTGACTGATTGGCTCGTGCCAGAAAATCGCCCCCATGGCGACAGCGAACAAGGGGGTCATGAACGACAGCGTACCGAGCCTGGAGGCAAGGTACCTTTTCAGCATCCAATACCAAATGAGGTGGCTAGCACCGGCGACGACCACCGCCTGAAATACAATGCTCGTCAAGGCGAACTGACTCAACGACCACCAGGTTTGGTCCGCCAACCAGGCTGCCGGCAGCAGTAACACGGCTCCCCAGGCAAGTTGGTAAAACAGCGTCTGCGTCGCGGGAGCCTGACTCAAACGGCTGCTGCGTATTACCACTAGCGTGAACCCCCAGCAAGCACCAGCACCCAACCCCAGGAAGTCGCCACACAGGCGCACCCACGCCTGTTCTACACCTTGTTCTGCTGCGTCGGGCGACAGGAACGCCATCACGATGCCGGCGAAGGCCAGCAGCATCCCTGCCGCTTGCCCCCTACCGATACGTTCTTCCACGAAGCGTATATGAAGGCCAATGGCTGCGAAGAACGGGGCCGTATAGAGAAATACGGTCATGTGCGAGGCACTGGTCCACAACAAGCCTTGTGAAAGCAGGATGAGCTGCGAGGAATACAACAAGCCGACCGCGAGGCCCGCCCCGCGCCATAGGCCTGCTACCCAACGGTCGCGCAGAATCCAGCGGGCCATCACCCAAACAAGGGCAGCGGCACCAGCGGAGCGCATCATCATTTGCAGCATCGGCGATACGTCGACCGCAGTGCTCTTGACCAACAGTTGCTGCACACCCCAAAGCAGGCAAAGGCTGGTCATGATCAGCAACCCAGCTCCATCGATCGGCTTTCTCACATTTACACCCATATGTGCCTGACGGACTGGAGGATTGCACAGCGGCGTCAGGCGCAGCCGCAGAGCTTCGTTGCAACACGAATACGATCACAAGAAGCATTGAGAGTGGCGCGCTATTATTTGCGCATAGCAAGAATGCCGCCAATTCACTGAACACCGAATTCTAAGCGCTAGATTACCTGACTACTGCCCAGCGGCGTAACTGTTGAAATAGAGGTAAAAACCTGAATTTCGCACAACCTTGGCCTGGACGGCATGGACCCCGACCCGCTGATCAACTCACAGCAGCATCGCCCCGATCAACCGCCGCAACTGGGTCTTCCGCACACACGTCCACTCTGCAGAGAAGTTCAGCGCCAGGAAATTGGAGAACGCTCCTGCGGGCGAGAAAAATGGGCCAGGGATGAAATCGAGGATGTCAATGCCTGCAGTCATCGCCAGCTTCATCGAGTCGAAATTCCGAGACCCCCTTACCCAGCACAGATAACCCCCTGCGGGAGCCGACACAGCGAGTCTCCCGCAAGACATAGTCGTGGGCAGATCGATACCCTGACTCATACGCTGCGCCAGGGTATGGCAGGCATGTCGTAGATCACGATCGATCTGCCGGCTTTTCAGGTAATCGGCCAATGTCGCCTGGAGTGCAATATGCGGCAGGTGTGTGCCACCCAGGTGTCTGTTGGCAATGAGAGTGGCCGCGCGACGCCCAGCCAGAACCCAGCCGATTTCATAGGATGAGGACAGGTACGAAACGGTACCGCCGAACTGCAGTACGGTGTCATCGTCGTCGTAGGCCTTGAGCGACATTCTGTTGAGCTCACCATGGCCAAGCTCCCCTGCCATGTCGTTCTCGATGATGATCGCCTGATTCTGTCGCGCAGCACGTACTAGCTTGGCCAAATGGTCCCCACTGTAAGTGACGCCGGTGGGGAAACGATTGGTGCCCATCGACCAGGATGCTGGTGGCAAGACGCGAGTCGCTACCAGCGCCGGATATGCGCTGGCCGATATCGTCGTAGTCGGGATTGGCGTCCTACCGAATGTAGAGCTGGCTGCAAGCAGCGCACTCTGTGTAGATGACGGAATCGTGGTGGATGAGACCTGTGTGACCTCCGATCCGCAGATCTTTGCTGCGGGTGAAGTGAGCCGTTACCCCATTGCACACCTGGGCGAGAGCGCCCGCACCGAATCATGGGCGGCCGCCAGCGATCAAGGCAGCATTGCCGGCCAAGCAGCTGCCGGCGATGCTTTCGCGACCTACAGCGAGATACCCTGGCTTTGGTCTGATCAGTACACCAGTGGCCTCCAGTGCATCGGCCTCACCCGCCTCGCCCGCACTTACTCATTCATCGGCGATCCAGAGGCAGACCAATGGCTGGCGCTAGGCTGGAACCAACAGCAACTGGTTTGCGCCATTGCAGCGAACCGGGGCCGGGATGTGTCGGCGATAAGGCGCGCACTTAAACGCAACGCTGCGTTGCCGGACATTTACTTGTCAACGATCAGTTCCGCTACCCCCGACTTCATCGGTAACCGATAGGAAAACTGACTCATGGAAAAAACCTGGATCAAAGTTTGCGAAACCCTCGACGTTCAAGCGGATGCGGCATTTGCCTGTGAAGTCGAGGGCAGAATGATCGCGGTCTATCAGGTCGATGAACGACATTTCGCAACCGAGAATGTCTGCCCTCATGCCTACGCTCTATTGTCGGACGGCTGGCTGGAGGGCATCGAAATCGAATGCCCGCTGCACGGCGCACGCTTCGACATCACTACCGGCGCAGTGCTCGAGGGGCCGGCCGAATGTGCTGTGAAGACCTACCCGGTGCGCATCGAAGGCGATGAAGTGCAGTGCCTGCTGTGACCGAGAAACTTACACCATGACAAGAGGCTGATATGCACGTGATCGACGCATTGAGCTCCGATTTTTACGAGGTCGAGTGTGCAGGCCAACAGGCCAGCATGTGGGATGTATTCCCAGACTGGAACGCCCATGACCGCTTTGGCATCGTCATCTACGAACCGCTGGCAGCCTTGGGAGCGAGCCACCTTATTCAAATGGCATGCATGTGCTTCTACGACATCAAGCCTACGCGTAGGACCGAGCGCAAGGTATTCCCGGAAATGTTCGCGATTCACGTTTGGGGTTAGTGGGGTGGCCACGGCAACTTCGACTTCTGGCCGCCGCGTCGAGAGATCCAGGTATCAGACGATCATCGTGAGATCCTTGGAGCCCTCAACGATTTCGGCATCACACGCCTGGCATTGCCTGAGCGTCCGGTACGCGAGCTGTAACATCGGCGCAAGGAAGAAGATTGCGCTCTGGACCGGCTCGTCACCTCGATTGTCTATAGCCCCACGGGCCGTGTCGAGCAGCCGGACTTCACGATCCGCAGCAACAACCGCCGCGGTGAGCGGGATGTGCAGCGCAATATCAACCCAGTAGCACTCTCCGAGCAAAACATTGCGCAACTGATGAAAACCGCAGTGCCCGTCAAGGAAACGGATGCCGATTTCACGCCGCGGCAAGCCGAGTTGAACGTCAATGTCTGCGCCGCCATACGTGAGCAGGCGATACGAAATCGTCTGGCGCTGAAAGTCGATGGCCTCATCAGCGAAAGCTACCGTTTCATCGAGCCTGCGCTGTCGCTGAAGTGCATGTAAGAAGCGAGGTCATGCTCGTGACCTCGCCAGCGACAGAAGCAGAACACCTGTAACTACGATGCCAGCTCCCACCAACTGCAGGGTTCCAATAGCTTGTTCAAGCATAAGCCAACCGAGCAAAAGCCCGGCCACGGGTTCGGTGTTCATCGCCGAACCTGTGCGAGCCAAATCCAGTTTGGGCATCAGAATGAAAAAGGTGGAAAACGCCACTCCGTAGAGGCACATCACCACGGCCAGGGCAAACCAGCCTACCGTACTTCCAGGCGCGGACAAACCTTCGGGAATGACGCCGGTGACGCCGACGAAAAGCGCGCCGATAAAAACCATGAGTACGGTCATCAAGCTGCGCACGCTGCCCGGCATCCACTGCAATTTGTTGCTGGTGATCCAAAGCGCGCACGCATAGAGAACTGCCGCCGCCAGCCCGCATGCGACCCCTAACATCCAGTTGCTCTCCATGCTTGCCTGTACGGCCAACACTTGGGGAACATTGAGCGCTATGACCAACCCGCTGAGGATAAATCCCATGATTGCAATGACTGCGCGGGTGGGTGCCGGACCTCCAAACAGCCACGTGATCAGGCAAAAAAATACGGGGGACATGTTTACAACCAACAACGCCAACCCAACAGGTATCTGGTTGAGCGCGACATAGATCAGCACGCCCTGCACCGCTACCAGGGCTCCCGTCAACAGAAGCCAGCCTCGCAAATGCCTTTGGATTCTGAGCGAGTCGCTACGCCAGACCGCGAGCAGCAGAAGCAGCAAAGCGGTGAAGCCTGAACGACACGCCAATGCCAATAGCAGCCCAAGCCCGTCGTTGAACGCTACCCTCGCAGCCACATGACTACCGGCGAACGAGCAGGCGACCAGGGCAATCAGCATCACGGCATAGCGCCTGGGAAACACGAGGCTCTCCGTCCGCGAGGTGGTACTGGGTAACTCGCGCATCGGTGTGCTGAATTCGCGGCCCACTGCGTTGCTCATCCTCTTCAAGCCCACGCTGTACCTCATATCCTTATTTAATGTTTGCGCAGATAACGAGCGTACGGATGCTCTGCGCGCCTCAGCCCGTTATTCTCGACGCGCCTCATTGCCAGTCGCCACCTTGTCTCGTTTATTCAGTCATGATCAGGACAATCCAGCAGATGCCAAGGAACGAGGCCGGGAGCAGAATGCGGAGTCGACATGCCTGCGCCGCTTACGGAACGAACATGGCGTTTCGTGGAAAGTTTTGCGAAACCACAGCGTGAAGTGCGACGCGTCGGTGAACCCCGTGAGCTTCGCAATCTTGGTGACGTGCTGGTCGGTGTTGACCAGCAATTCTTTCGCATGAGTGAGTCGTAGATCGCGCCAGAACTGCGCGGGCGTGACCTTGGTGCTATCGATAAAGGCGCGGTGTAGCTTCCGCTCCTGCACCCCTAATTCCTCTGCCAATGCCTGCAGCGATCTCGGGGTGTCGAGATGTTCGCGCATGTAAGCAATGGCGCGCTCCACAAAGTGGCTTTTGAACATCCGGCGTAAACTAGGCTGTGAACGCGAAGGCGCAGCGCTCGCTGGTTTGGCGTCCAGCAACAGGTAGTCAAGGCCCCTGCTCGCCCTCATGGCTCCGCAATGTCGGCGAATCAGCATGGCTGCCAACTCAATAGCCGTCCCACCCGAGCAACTGATGATATTCCCGTCATCCACAAAGCACTCATCGATGATCGCCTCAGTGTGAGGGTATCGATTGACGAACTCATCACTGGCGGTGAAATGCACTGCACAGCGACGCCCCTCCAGGAGGCCTGCTTCAGCCAGTACAAACGAGGCGGATGACAGCGCAATGATAGGCTTGCCATTCAAGAGCAGCGTCCGAAGTAACACGGATAGCCATTCGGGGGCGTTCAGCGCTTCATCGAGCAAGCCTCCGGCCAGCACGACATAGTCGTAACCGTCCAGATCGCTCAAGCTTCGCGTTGGCGCTATACGCATGCCGCAGCTCGCGGTCACGGGCAAATCGTCCAAGGTCATCCAGTCCCACTGGCAGTAGATTTGCCGGTTACTACAAAATTCGTCAGCGGCAAATCTCAGCGATTCGACCAGGCCCGCCACCGGTATAAGCGTGAAGTGATTCATCAATATGAAAGCCACACGCAACTCCGGTTTTGCTCCAGAAGCCGCGCCCCCACCATGCATGCTCATTATCCTGCGATCCAAATTAGGTGTGCTTTTCTCATCGAGGCAATTTCTACCTGGCATTACTCATGAGCTAGCAGCATCCATGCCAGCAAAATGTCAGGCTGAGGCCCGCAATTACCCGCCGTAACAGTCTGGCATCCGCCCCGCCCACCCCTTACACGTCTTAATCTGGGACGAGACCCTCAATCCCCCTTCAAAACCTGAGCCGGAATTTGCTTCAAATTGGCACACGCAAAAAAGTTGCAACCAGGAAATCCCAATCTGGCACACACCGCGGGCCGCCTACTGCTAGGTAACGACCTGCCAGAGGGCAGCGCTGTGAATCGCTGCCTCTGCGCAGACTTGGATTTGGGTCTGTCGCTAGGTACGGAACCGGCGCACTAGCGTATCCAATTCATTGGAAAGGTCCGCAAGATTTTCTGAATCGCCCCGTGCAGTGTGCGCAAGCTCCGCCACCAGCTGAGCATCACCGTGAATACGACTGATGTGCCGGTTGATGTCTTCGGCAACCTGGTGTTGTTCTTCGGCGGCAGTAGCGATTTGCGTATTCATATCACGTATGACGTCCACCGACTCACGGATCAGCCCAAAGCTGTCGCGCGCCAAGCCGATGCGGCTTACTGACTGCTGAGAAACGTCGATGCTGGCGTGCATCTGTTGAGCCACCTGAGCTGTTCGGTTTGCCAGATTACCTAGCAGGCCGTCAATTTCAGCAGTGGAGTCTGCAGTGCGTTTAGCAAGCGCACGAACCTCGTCAGCGACCACGGCAAAACCGCGTCCTTGCTCACCAGCACGGGCCGCCTCGATGGCTGCGTTAAGGGCCAGCAAGTTGGTTTGCTCAGCGATCGAGCGGATAGTGCCAAGAATCGACTGGATGGCGGTACTGTCGCGCTCCAGTTGTTGTATCGAGTGCGCCGATCGCTCGATTTCCTGACTTAGATGATCGACACTCAGTACTGCCGCGTCGATCTGCTGCTGGCCTTCATGGGCTTGCTGCTGACCGCTTTCGGCAGACATCGCCGCCTGGCTGCAAGAGCGGGCTACTTCATTGGCGGTGGCAACCATCTCGTGAAATGCTGTTGAAACCATATCCACCGCCTCGCGCTGCCGGCTTGCGGCTTCAGCCATGTCGTGACTGACTCGGCCGGAACTGCCAGAGGCCTCGAGCATTTTACCTGCCGCCGCGCCGATCTGCCGGATCAACCCACGTATGGCACCCAGGAATTGATTGAACCAACCGGCCAGTTGGGCGGTTTCGTCGGAACCACGGATTTCCAAGTTGCGAGTCAGATCGCCTTCACCTTCTGCGATGCCCTCCAGGCCACTGGCAACACTGTTGATAGGACGCACGATCAGCCTCGCGAACTTGGCGCCGAGCACGGCGAAAAATGCAGCCAATAGCAATGCAGCGCTACCGATCAACCAGGTCAGGCGGGTAGTGGCGCGCATCACCTCACCTTCTTGTATCAACCCGATGAACGTCCAGCCCAACTGCTGATCAGGGTGGATATTGGCCATGTAGCGCTCGCCAGCGATATCCACTTCAACCAAGCCTCGCCCTGCCTTCGCCAGTTGTGCATACCCCTCACCGAGGCTTGAGAGCTGGTTGAAGTTATGGCTGGCATCTTGAGGGTCTACCAGGACAATGCCGTTCTTATCCATCAACATCAGGTAACCGCTCTCGCCGAGCTTGATCTTCTTGACGATCTCGGCGAGCCCCTTGAGCGACACGTCTACGTCTACCACACCGCTCATTTGCCCCAACTGGTTGGGTACGGCACGAACCGTACTAATCAGCACCGTATCGTCTGCTGGCCAGTAGTAAGCATCGGTGCGCAGTGTTTTGCCCGGATTAGCCATGGCCAACTGATAGAACGGACGTGGTCGGGGGTCGTAGTTAGCGAATTTTTGTCCAGGAGGCCAAGCCACATAGCCACCATCGCTGACGCCATACGACATCGAAGAATAACTCGGATGCGATGCAGCCAGCTGAGTGAACAAGTCGAGCAGCCTGGTGGCTTGGTCAGTGAGTTCGTATGAGGGAGTGGCACTCATGAATTTGTTGAGGTCGTTGCCGGTGGATGCCACCAACGGGTGGGCTGCCAGATAAGCCACGTTCTGGTCAATGCCATCGAAAAATATCCCCATTGCATTTGCCACCTGGCGGATTTCTCGGCCACTGCTGTCGACGAAGGCATTACGAGCCTCGCCGCGTAATGTAACGATCACCAAAATGGCGACTAGAACAATGGGCAACCCCGCAATCACTGCGAAAGCCCAGGTCAATTTCTGCTTGATGTTCATCCACGCTCCAAGTTGTTGTTTTCTTTAAAGAGGCAGGTGTCGGCAGGGTCTGCCAATGCTTAAAGCGCTTATCAGCAGTGACCAGACAGCTGCATCAGATGGCAGACAGCCTTGAAGAGCCCACTTGTGGGGTCGCCTAGATCCAGCACCACGTCGAAGTGATTTATGCCTGGGCTCACCAAGCTGCTGCCTGGCAAACCTTGGACCTGCCAGGCGGCCAGATAAGCTGTCGACTGGCGAGCGAACGCCTTGCTTTCGAGACTGCCGTGGCAGACCAGAAGCTCGGCACTACCGTGCCTGGGAAAGTGCTGAATGGGGCTATTGCGCTTTGCAGCAGTCGCGTCGAGACGCATCCATCCGTTAACGAAGGTCTGCGTCAAAGGCTGCAGGTCAAACAAACCACTGATCGCGATTGCGCCTCGAAGCGGCTCGGCAGGCTCGCCAACCTGGCGCTGCCAGCCATCGGCCAGCAGCATCCCCACCAGATGGCCTCCTGCTGAATGGCCAGCTGCGAACAGTCGGTTCGGGTCCCCACCGAAATCGACGATATGATGATGCGTCCATGCCAGCGCTCGACGCACTTGATCGACAATGCCATCCAGATCCATAGTCGGTACGAGGTCATATTCCAGCACCACCACACAAGCCCCGGCCTGGGTCAGTGCAGGCACCATGAATGCCGAGCCCGCTTTCGATAATGCACGCCAGTATCCACCATGGATAAAAAAGAAAACCGGTGCAGCCGCGGTCGCAGCAGGAAAGATATCCAGCTTTTCATTGGCACCAGGACCGTAGGAAACGTCGCGGTAACAAGCGGAAACAGCCAGGGCATTTTCACTCAGTGCCCGATAGCGCAGAGGGTATTGCTCAAAATCACTCACACTTCCCCGGACGTCATATTGATCATTTAGCCAGGTGTTGTCCGGCGCATCGACCTGCACAGACAAATCAAAAGTAACCATTATGCAAAAATCCTTTATTGCATTGCGGAATAAATCCAGATAACGAACACAATAAAGCCGCAACCATAGTACTCAACACTGACGAAACTGTTAGCTTTTTATTGGACTGTTGTGCGCCTCATGAGCTACCGATTGCCAGACGTACCTCTTATGACTCTCTGCTCAACACGTCAGTTGTTACTTGCCTCAAGTCGCTAGAGCGAGTAGCCAGCCAGCAGATCAATGAACCTGCCGTGACCAAAAGCGTACCTTGCCAAAACTGCAACGCCAGCGCCGTGCTCAGCCATACAGCCGAGAATGCCGATGACAGTACCGGCGCGAAGTAAGACGCGGTGGCCAGCAAGCTCAGGTTGCCGCGTGTGATACCGGTGTTCCACAAAGCATATCCGCCTGCCACGGCTAACACCGCAAGCGCCAACTCCACCCCGCTGCCCAGGGTGAACGTATTGAGGCGTTCGTCGCTGAGTGCATACTTGATCCACAGCACCGCGGCCGTGAAGATGAAGAACAGGACGATCTGGTTGCCCGTGCCCCCATAGCGACGGGTCACATTGCAATACAGCGCGAACGCCAACGAGCACGCAAGCGCCAGGCTGAAGGCAATCGGGTTTTCCCCCACGCTGGCGCTCAAAGCGCGCAGCGACAAATCATCGCCGCAGACCACCCAGACAATGCCAAATACCGCCAACCCTGTGCCTGGAGCAATCAACCAGGTGGCTCGCTGACCATTCATGAACACTGCAACCAACACCGTCAGAGAAGGCCACAGATAATTCACCACACCGATTTCGATCGCCTGTTGATGAGAAGTGGCATAACCCAGCGACAGCGACATGCACACCTCGTACAGTACGAACAGGCCGCCACCTGCAATTAAATAGAATATCGGAGCCCCTCGCAGGCGAGGCCTTCCCAGCACCGCAATCAAAAAAGCTGCGCCAATCGAGTAGATCAATGCTGCCCCGCCAATGGGACCGAATGTTTCGCTAATACTTCGAATCAACCCTCCCGCCGTACTCCACATAAAAATCGCCACCAAACCACAGACCGTGGCGCTGCGTTTACTGCTGAACATTTGCTGACCTCAACGAAACGGGCGCAAATTATACGCGCGGCAAGGCGCGCCATCATCAGAAACTTCCGATAAACGGCTTTAGAAAACCAGAATATGCAATAATCCACACCTTCCAGCCTCGAAAAAGAAGCACACTCGGAGATGACAAGTCAGCCTCGCTACATTCTTTCCATACAATCACACGTCGCCATGGGGCACGTCGGTAACGCTGCGGCGGTCTTCCCCCTGCAGCGCTTGGGTTTTGAGGTGCTACCCGTGCATACGGTGCAGTTCTCAAACCACACAGGTTACGGGCAATACCGTGGTCAGGTATTCGAAGCTGAACATGTCCGCGAGGTTTTGGAGGGGTTGCGTGAGCGAGGCGTACTGGGCCAAGTGGAGGCTGTGTTGTCGGGGTATCTTGGTGAAGCTGCGATCGGGGCGCAAATCCTGAGGACGGTCAACGAAATTCGCCGAGAAAATCCTCACGTCCGATACTTGTGCGACCCCGTCATGGGCGACGTTGGCCGCGGCGTATTCGTCAACCAAACAATTCCCGAGTTCATGCGCAACCTGGCGATCCCTTGTGCCGACATTCTTACGCCTAACCAGTTCGAAGCGGAGCTTCTGACCGGCAGCCGCCTGCGAACCGTCGACGAGGCCGTCAACATTGCCCGACAACTTCGCCGGCGCGGACCCGACACAATAGTGGTGACCAGCCTGACAACCGAGGATATTCCTGGCGATCAACTGGGCACGTTGGCCGTTGACGGCAGTGGTGCTTGGCTGGTGCTCACCCCGCGACTGGAGCTTTATCCGATGCCCAACGGCATGGGGGATGTGTTCTCGGCGACGCTGCTGGGCCGCTTGATGATCAGCGATTGTTTGCCTGATGCGCTGAGTAAGAGTACGTCCACACTTTACAATCTGGTGAAGGCCACGAAAGCGGGTTCGAGAGATCTACCCCTGATCCAGGCTCAGGAGCAACTGGCCAGCCCCAATCCGACATTCGATGCACAACCGGTCTGAGGGGACTGCGCAGGACAGGCCAGCCTGACCTGCGCGTAGAGTTTCAGGCCATTTCGCGTTGCTTCAGGTGGGTGTAGGTATCCAGAAATTTCTGGTACTTGTATTCACCGCAGACATACGGCTCGTATTTCGGTGGCTTCGCTTGCGATACGCAGGTCGGTACCACTTCCACCACCGCTTCGTAATCGAGATCGATGAAGAACGGGATGGAATAGCGCTCATTACCACTCACGTTGATAACGCGATGCACAGTGGCAACGTAGCGATCGTTGGTGAAGGTCTGAACTAGATCGCCAATATTTACGATGAATGCGTCCTCGACAGGTGGAGCACTCACCCACTCCCCTTCCCGATTTTGGACCTGCAAGCCTCCGATCGAGTCCTGCGACAGGATGGTCAGAAAGCCGTAATCGGTATGAGCACCGGTGCCGATTTCACCCAAGGTAATCTCTCCCGTCTGAGGGGGATAGTAAGAAAGCCGCTGAATGGTGATTGGGTGACGTTGCAGCTTCTCGAAGTAGTCGGCAGGTAGGCCCAGGCTGATGGCGATCGCACTAATCAGTTTCCGCGCCAAGGCCATCATCGCATCGTGGTAGGCATCAAAGACCTCACGAAAGCGTGGCAGTTTTTCGGGATGAGGGTTCGGTCCAAAGAAGGGGGAGACCTCTTCTTCGTGCTTGCCGAAATCGAAGCACTCCTTGAAATCCCGAGTATTGGCGGGATCTGCGTTTTCCGTGTACATCGGTACGTAGCCACGCAGCGTTGGCCCGGAATCGGCAATGTTCAGCTTGAGCTTTTCCTCCATTGGCAAGGCAAAGAAAGCTTTGGACATCGCGTATGCCGACTGAATCAGGGCCGTGGGCACGCCGTGGTTCTTGACATACAGAAACCCTACGTTTTCACAAATTTCGCCGATTTCCTTGGCAACCTTGGCCGGATCGCTTCCGTCGATCAGTGGGCCCAGGTCCACCAGCGGGATTTCCTGAAACGAAGTGGTGTTAGTCTTCAGGCTGCGATCAAAATTGCCTCTCATGCCAACATCCTCATGTTATTGCATTTATGTAATCGCTTTTTGCATGACGCGGCGTGCCTGAACGGTGGCAGTCAGGTAAACGCGGCGTGAGTCACTGCACGTCATTTGCGCGTGACACATTCAGACGATAAAAGAACGCAGCTTGTCATTGAGGACCGCTCTCCATGGAATGAGGCCAAAACAACAACGAATCGGGACATCGTGATCGGTAGACTGAACGACACGCAAAAAAGAAGCCCGGGCTTTCACCCAGGCTTCTTTTACCTTCATCAGCACGTATCGACCGATATCAGGTGCGCTTGGCAGGCATGTATGTCGCTGGAATCGCCCCTCGGAACACACGATCCATGACGATCGCCAATGCGACGATCGCCAGCGATGCTCGCAGCCCCAGACCAAAGTCCAGACGTGTGAGCCCGCGCGTCACCTCCGCCCCCAGCCCGCCAGCACCGACCAGACCAGCCAGCACCACCATTGCCAGAGACAACAGAATGCACTGATTCACCCCAACCAACAGTGTCGGCAAAGCCGAAGGCAACTCAATCTTGCGTAACATCTCGAAGCGCGTGGCCCCTACTGCGCGCCCTAGCTCAATACGCTCACGGGGCACCTGGGTCATCGCAAGAATAGTGAGACGCACCATGGGTGCCACGCCGTAGACGATGGTCGAGATCAAGGCCGGTACAGTCCCCAGGCCAAACAGGATGACCGCTGGTACCAGATAGACCCATGGTGGCAGCGTCTGCATCAAGTCCAGCACGGGCCGGGCCAACGCCTGAAGGCGTTTGTTGCGGGAAATAACGATGCCCAGGGGAATACCGAACGCCATCGACAAAAGGACTGCCAACAACACCAACGCAATAGTTTGCACGGTAGCCAGCCACATCCCCATGCACAAACATACCGCAAGCCCGACTAACGTGAGCAGGCCCATACGCCAACCGGCGATCAGCAATGCACCCACGCTCAGCACCGCGATAACGATGGCCGGATCGAAGCTGTTGAGCAGACCAGCAATACCGCTCACCCAGAAATCGAAGAAACCGGCAATGGCGGCGAAGACGCCATGGTGATTGACATTGAGCCAGGTCAGCGCAGGAGCTACCACTGAGCCTGGTGAAACGATGACCTCAGCCATGACTTTTCTCCGTATCAAACTTGACCAGCCTTTGCGAAAACCGATCCAGCACGATACTGAGTACCACGATAGCGATACCGGCATTGATGGACTGGTCAATCTGCAACATGCGCACCGCGTCGTACACCGATTGCCCAAGGCCGCCAGACCCTACGATGCCTGCAATCACCACCATCCCGAAGGCCATCATCAGGCTCTGGTTGACACCCGCCATCATTGACGGGAAGGCGCAGGGCACGAGGATTTTGTAGACAGTTTGCCAGCGCGTCATTCCCACGGCGGCACCCAGCTCTCGCAACGATACCGGCGCCATCTTGATGCCGTGGGCGGTCAGGCGCATGGCTGGCGGAATCGCTACCAAGCTGGTCGCCCACATGGCTGTGGTCGGTCCGTACCCCAGCAACGCGATGCCTGGCAGCAAGTAGATATAGGCCGGCATGGTCTGTATGAAGTCGAGCACGACATCGCTGGTTTTCATCAAGCCAGAAGTGAGCCCGATGAACACACCGGCCGGGATCGCAATCAACAGGGCACTGAGCGTCGAACTCAACACCAGAGTCAGCGTGCTCATGGTCTCGCTCCACAACCCCATCGCTTGGCACAGCCATAGCCCAAATGCCGCGCCCACCGCGAACACACGGCCTACCGCGAACCAGCCAGCGATGAACACCGCCGCGATGACCAACCAGTACGGTGGCAACGCAAACAACCAATCCAGCGCTCGAAAAGCAGCATCCAGCGAAGCGCGCACCCATTCGAACAAGGTGTTTGCGTTATCGTTGAGCCACATCAACGCGTCATTGACGTGCAAATCGAATGCATCGGTGAATTCACTCATTTCACAACCCTCTTCGCATTCGCCGCCAGTCAGTTGACTTCAATGCCGCGCACGGCCTTCAGCAAGTTTTCCCGGGTGACCACACCCAGCGTCTGACCTTGCTCGACGATAGCAATATGCTCGCTCTTCTGCGTCAGCGTCAGGTCGATCAGCGTTTGCAGATCCGAATCCAACGAAGCCTGCGGAGCACCGGCGGGCACTTTATCGGCACCGGGTGACATGATCGAATGGGCCTTGACCAGATGCAGCCGCGAGATACCTTCGACGAAGTCGGCCACGTACTCGTCCGCAGGATTGAGCACAATTTCCTCAGGCGTCCCGATTTGAACGATTCGGCCCTCTTTCATGATCGCGATGCGGTCACCGATGCGGATCGCCTCTTCAAGGTCGTGGGTGATGAAGATCGAAGTCTTGTTGAGGCGGGTCGACAGTTGCTTGAACTCAATCTGCAGTTGCTTGCGGATTAGCGGGTCCAGCGCGCTAAAAGGCTCGTCCATCAGCAGGATTTGCGGATCGGTAGCCAACGCTCGGGCGATCCCCACACGTTGTTGCATGCCACCGGAAAGCTCTGAGGGGTAGCGCTGCGCCCAATTCTTCAAACCGACCTTTTCCAACGCGGCTTGACTGGTCTCCAAGCGTTGCTTCTTGCTTACCCCCTGAACTTCCAAGGGGAGCGCGACGTTCTCCAGTACCGTGCGGAACGGAAGCAGCGCCACATTCTGAAACACCATGCCCACATGGCGTGAACGCAACTGGCGCAGGTCGACGTCACCGAGCTTGCAAATGTCCTTGCCCTGTACCACCACCTCGCCAACACTGGGTTCGATCAGCCGGTTGAAATGCCTGATGAGCGTTGATTTGCCACTGCCAGACAAACCCATGATGCAGAATGTTTCACCTTCGTAGACTTCAAAGGAAACATCGGCCACGGCTACCACGCAGCCAAATTTATCCAGCATCTGGTCCTTGTCATGCGTGCCTTTGCGCGCCGCTTCGATAGCCGCAGCGCTTTCATTACCAAAGAACTTCCAAACCGAGCGGCACTGGATGGCGACAGGACGAGTAACGGCGCTAACGTCCACAGGAGAGAGTTTCATCATGTTCATATTGCCTCCGAAGTCCCGGGCGATGCCCGGGGACTTCTTTCAAATGGTCGGTACGATTCCGCTGGTTATTTGGACATCACCGACCATTTACCGACGAGTTTCTGATTCTTCTCCCACCATGCATCGACTGCCTGATCGATGGTCTTGCCGTTGTTCATATCCGCAGTAATCTGGGTTACATCGTCAAGCGGAACGTAGACGGTGGCCAGCGACTGGCGAATACCCTCGTTCTTCGCAGCGAAGCCTTTGTTGGCAATCCAGTAATAGGCTTGCGACGGGGCGAATACCCCTTTGGGGTCCTTGAGGAACTTGACATCAAACTTTTGCATCATCCAAGACGGCTGCCACAGCGTGGTAACAATCGTTTCCTTGCGCTCGAGTGCCGATTGCAGTTGCGCCACCATGGCTGCGGTGCTGCCATCGATAACTTGATACTTCAGGTCATAAGCTTTGACTGCATCACCCACTTCACGCATCAGGCCAGAACCTGGCTCAATCCCGATGATCTTCCCGCCTGTCTTGTCGACAATACCGTTAAGCTGATCAACCGAATCGATTTGAACGTAAGACGGTACGACCAGCCCCTGTAGGATGCCATAAGAGGCAATCGACAGCTTTTCCAATCGATTCTTGTATTTGGCCCAGTAGTCGGAGGTCAGATAATCGACGCTGGACAGCAAAACATCGACATCACCTTTCTGCAGGGCACCGAAAGCGATTCCCCACTCCGAAAACTTCACGAACTCCACCTTGTAACCCTGCTTCTGCAAAAATTTCACTGCTGGCAAGGCAACCGCCATCTGGTCTTCCCAGGCAAGGCTACCTACTTTTACCGTGCCCTCCTCTGCACGTGCGCCGAAGGCGACCAGCATCAAAATCATTAGCGAAGCGCACAACTTCAAGAAGCTTTTCATTTTTATTACCTTTTGTTGTAAAGCTTTCGGATCTGCAGCCTACAAGGCTGTCTAGGGCAAGGCTTATGTTGCGAAGAATGTGCCAAAAAGAATAATAGCCTGTCGCCAGGCTATATCCGCACCAACCGCTCTATCTCGGCCAACTTAGCGTGAGTTCGTTAGACACCCCATTTGGTGGTCGTACCCAAATGGCACAGTATTGAGATGAGTGCATGTCGTTAATAATTCGAGAATGCGTGTCAGCCTGGCACATCGCTCACCAACAACGCGCCGAAATGCTCCAGACTGACACGCTAACCCTCAAAAGATATAATCTGTGCTCAAGAAACCGGACGCTCGCCGGGCGATGATCTCGCTGACCAGATTTTTATTGGCGCTATCGAAGCGGGTTGCAACCAGTGTGCGAATAGAGAACACCCGCAATGCATCATGAACCGAAAGCGTGCCTTCGGCAGAGTCCTTGCGTCCATTGAACGGGTAGGCGTCAGGGCCTCGCTGGCACTGGGTGTTGATATTGATGCGACCTACCTGGTTGGCGAACACGTCCACCAGCTTGCCGATCTGTTCCGGGTCGCGCCCAAAAAGACTGAGCTGCTGACCGAAGGGCGAATTAATTACGTAATCCATGACGGTATCGATATCATCAAAGGGAACGATCGGCACCACAGGGCCGAACTGTTCTTCATGATAGACCCGCATCCCTGGGCCGACCGGATACAGGACCGCAGGTGAAAAGAACGAATGCAGGACCTCGCCGCCACCGGGGTTGACCACATCGGCGCCTTTACTCCGCGCGTCGCTCACCAGTCCGGCCAAATACTCAGCCTTACCCTCCTCCGGCAAAGGCGTCAGAGCGACATCAGGCCCCCATGGCATGCCATGCCTGAGCCCGGCAACCTTGGCATTGAAGCGCTCCAGGAAGCGCTCGACCAATGATCGATGCACAAATAGAATCTTCAACGCAGTGCAACGCTGGCCATTGAACGACAGCGCACCCGTCACGGTCTCGTTCACCGCCACATCCAGGTCGGCATCGGCAAGGACAATGCCTGGATTCTTGGCATCCAGCCCCAATGCCGCGCGCAACCGGTGAGGCTTGGGATGGAGTTTTTTCAACGAACTGGCACCCTTGTTGGTACCTATGAAGGCAAAGATATCGATTTTGCCGCTAGCCATCAGCGCACTGACAGTTTCACGCCCTTTGCCGTAAATGATGTTGATTACCCCCGACGGGAAGCTGTCGCGGAAAGCTTCAAGCAAGGGACGGATCAGCAGAACGCCGTACTTGGCCGGCTTGAACACCACGGTATTACCCATGATGAGCGCTGGTATCAAGGTGGTGAACGTCTCGTTCAACGGATAGTTGTAAGGCCCCATGCACAGCGACACGCCAAGCGGCACCCGGCGAATCTGCCCTAAAGTTCCCTGCTCAAGCTCGAAACGGCTTGAGCGTCGGTCCAATGCCTTCAATGCATTGATGGTGTCGACGATATAGTCGCAGGTGCGATCGAACTCCTTGCGTGCATCCGGCAAATTTTTTCCGATTTCCCACATCAGTAACTTGACCACCGCATCACGCCGCAGGCGCATGTTCGCCAGAAACGTTTCGACATGCTGGATACGTTCAGCCACTCGCAAGGTCGGCCAGCTGCCGCGACCGTTGTCATAAGCCTTGAGCGCGGCATCGAGCGCCTCCAACGCAGCGTCTGCATCAAGCAAAGGCGTGCTACCCAGCATCACTTGGTGATGGCTATCCCCCTCGCGCAGGTAAATGGGGCTTCTGACCTCAGCCATGGGGCCGGTCCAAGTACGCAGTTGCCCATCAACAAGGTACTCGCGCTGCTCGATAGGGCTGTCCGGTCGGTATTGTTCAGGGATCTGCTCAAGGGTAGGAAACAGATTATTCAGCGGATCATTTGGATTCATACGGTAGGTACCTGCGAAAAATGCCCAGGCGAAAGACGCCCGTCAGGCTGCTTAAGCCTGACGGGCGCACCTGGTTGCAATGCTAGGATTCGAGAGGTTTCAGGACGCGCGCTTGAAAGAAGGCGAAAGCTCAACCATCAGCAACTTGTACTCACGGAGCATGCCTTCATATAGCGGCAGGTGCTGTGGGTCTGGCTTGTATTCCAAGTCATACTCGGCGAATCGGGAGGCGGTGTCCTGCACCGAGCTCCAGACACCTGCCGAGACGCCGGCGAGAATCGCCGCGCCCAAGCACGCCGCCACATCGGTGGTCTGCATTGTGCGCACTGGCAATCCAGAAGCGTTAGCCTTGATCTGGCACCACGCGCGGCTTTTCGCGCCGCCACTGAGCGAGCGGATCTCATTGACCTCAACACCCAATGCACGGGTGGCTTCGAGCATGCGAAGCAGCACCATCGATACCCCTTCCATGATCCCTCGAGCGAAATGCGCCTTGGAATGCGCCAGGGTGACATTGAGGAATGCCCCCTTTGCCAGGCACTCCGTATCGGGTGGCCCAGAACCTTGCAAGTGCGGCAGGACGCGCAGCCCATCGCTCCCTGGAGGCACACTTTCCACGACACAGTCGATCAAGCCGTAGGCATTCAAACCACAGGTTCGCTCCACATCCATTTCCGATGCACAGAATGCGTCGCGGAACCAACGAATTGCCATGCCGCCGGTAGAATAGGCGTGCACCATGTACATGCCAGGAATACCGCTGGCAAAGCACGGCATCTGACCGGCCGGATCAATGACTGGCGCCTCAGCCATCGCCACGGATGCCAAAGCCGCGCCAGTGCTTTCCGAAAAGATGCCAGGACGTACGTTGCCCACTCCAATTGCGCCGCATGCCTGATCCAGAGCGCCCAGGCAAACCAGCGTTTTAGGCGACAAACCAAACTCGTTGGCTGCGCCTGTAGCAACTTGCCCTACGGGCGCCCCCGGATGACACACTTCAGGCAACTGGCTTTCCCGCACGCCGAGCAAGTCGAGCATTTGCGGCCAGTACTTGCGGGTGTTGATGTCCCAGTACATAGTCGAACAAAGCAGCGAGTCCTCGGATACGAAGCGGCCTGTCAGCAAATAAACGAAGTAGTCTTCAATCAGCACGAAGCGCGCGGTACGTTCGAATACCTCGGGCTCGTTACGTTTGACCCAAAGGATCTTGGAAGCTGGCCATGTCGCCGACATGCCCACCTGCCCGGTCGTTTTGTGTACCAACTCACGACCAAGCTGATCTTCGATCCAGCTGGCTTCGTCAGTGGCACGGTTGTCCATCCAGACGATCGCCGGGCGCAACGGCTCAGCATTCTCGTCCAGGAAGAAGAGCGTCTCACCCTGGGCCGAAATACCCAGCGACACGATCTCCTGCTTGCCAATCCTGGCTTTCGACACAGCATTTGAAACGGCAACCTTGAACGCATTCACATAAGTGCGTGCTTCAAGTTCTACCTTTACAGGTGAGGGAGTGAGCAGCGTGTACTCACAGGTGTGGCTACCCTGCTCCCGCCCATTCTCGTCGAACACCGCAGCCTTGATCGCCGTGGTGCCGATATCGATGCCTAGTACATATTTCATGTGCAAGACCTTATTGGATTTGCGCTGGTATCACAGTTCGCTGGGCGCCAGGCTCCAGGTCACCAGGGCCCGCCCATCACCAATATTGGTGAGCTGATGTGGGACCGCTGGCGGCACCAGCACCGCATCGCCTTCGTGCATTTCGTGATACACATCACCGACCCGCAACAACACATTGCCACGCGAACAAAAGAACACTTCATGGGAGTGCGGATGACCGGGGTCGACCGCACCGGTTTGGCCCGGGCTGAGTTGCGAAGAGCCAAAGGTGATACGTTCAGTCTTGAAATACAGACGGGCAACTTCGTCGCCTTCCATGAACACACGGGTGTCAGATTGTTTTTTGTGTTGACTTTCCATGGTTAGAGCCTCATCAAGAACGGTAGAGAGTTACAGCGAGTGCATGATTTCTACGACACGAGCAAGGTTGTCGCGGAAGTCGCCATCGGCGACAAAGCGCTTGTCAAACAAGGCGCCGCCCATAGTGAACGCGAACGGGTTGATCTCTTTCATGATGGCCAGGCGCTCTTCGCTTTGAATGCTGCCGGCAATGATGACTTCGGTCTTGGCATTCGCCACCAACTCGCTCGCCAACTGCACCGGGTCGCCATCCACGTAGCGATAAGCAACCAGGTCCAGGCCATGAACACCTGCCGCCTCGAGTCGTGCGGCGTCATCGAGGATCGACTGCTGAGAGCCAACGAGCTTGACCGGGCTGCCACCCACATTACCCACGAACGGGTAATAGCGGATTGGCTTATCCTTGAGATACTCGGCAACCGATGGGAAAAACAGGGTACCGGTGAGGTAGTCGAAGCCGTAGTCCACAGCCATTTTTGCGCAAGCCAGGCAGGACTCCTCGTCGAACGTGACGACTTCGAGGAAAGTGGTTTTCCCTGCGCGTTTCATTGCATCGATCAGCTCGCGCATCGCAGCATCAGGGATGCCAACATCTTTGAAGCCCCAGAAAGGAATCGGAAGGTCTTTGCACGCCTCGAAGAGTTCAAGCGCATTGTTCACCGTCAAGTCGTTGTGGGTGAGCATGACGATCAGTTGGGGTTTCATAGTTCTTCTTCCATAGCTGTGGTTGTCGCCAGGTACCGCATGAGCAGTCCCGTATGGGATGTGTCAGGTTTGTACAACACTCCTGAACATCTCCATTGCAGCAGCCGTGCCAAGATAGAACACTGCACATAAGTATCTAAGCTATTGATTTACAAGGATATTTATAAAAAAATGGCCCAGCCAACTGTTTCATAACGAGGCATTTTGAATCCTTAACTGACGAGGCGGCCAGCTGTCGGAGCCGCTTAATGTGTCAATTTGGGACTTAGACCGATCAACCCGCTTCTATTGTGTCTCTATGGCACGCTTTAACCGCTTTCGGGAGATTGTTCACGAATGCCACAGATCTGCGGCCCAAAAAGCAGATTGCCCAGCCATATGGCTGGGCAATCTGCGGGACAAGTACACAGGCTTGAGAAGTTTGCTACACGAGTGCGCCCTCTCCTCGGCGCCGTGCTCGGAAATTTTCGACATCAATGCCGTATTCACGCACTTTGCGATAGAGCGTACTTCGCGACACCCCATGACGCTTCGCAACCGTTGTGAGGTTGCCATCGCACTGCTCGATAGCCTGGAGCAGCCAGCGCTGGAAGTTCTCCTGCATGGATTCGCATGGCGCTGCAGCGAATGAATGCAGCTCATCATCCACCGCACCACTCACAGACGGTGGTAAATGCCGGCGGGTCAGCATGTCGCCATCGCACAAGATCATCGCAGCCTCACAGGCGTGCTCAAGTTCCCGCACATTCCCGCGCCAGACATGCTGCACCATTGCCTCCATCCAACCAGCCGAAATTTTCATCCGACGCTTCTGCAGGCGAGCAAAGCTTTCCACGAAATGCTTGATCAGCAGCTCAGTATCCCCGGCACGCTCGCGCAATGGTGGGATTGTAATTTCAACCGTGTTCAAGCGATACAGTAGGTCCTCGCGAAACATCTTGGTCTTGACCATCTCACGCAGATCGACGTTATTCGCGGAAATGACATTGACGCTGACAGGAATCGGGACTTTCCCACCGATGCGAACGATCTCGTTCTGCTGCAATGCCCGTAGCAGCTTACCTTGGGCTTCGAGCGGCAAACTACCAATCTCGTCGAGAAAGAGCGTGCCATTCTGAGCCAGTTCGAATTTGCCGATCGCACCGTTCTTGTTAGCCCCAGTGAAGGAACCTGAAACGTACCCGAACAGCTCCGCCTCTATCAATTCGCGAGGAATCGAGGCGCATGAAATGGCCACGAAAGGCTGCGCCCGGCGCGGGCCGGCGTTATGGATACCTTGAGCGAATAGCTCCTTGCCAGTGCCACTCTCGCCATTGATAAGGACGCGATTAGCCTTTTTCGCGATCCGCTTGGCCAGTTGCACGCAGCGTTTAAGCTGAGGCGATGCGCCTTTGATGTCATCGAGCGTATAGTAAGCTCGGTTACCCCCCACCTGGGTCAGGCCCTGCATGATTTGTTTGTCGGATGCCAGGAACAAGGCCATACCGGTAAACGCCTGGTTGGCCCCCGACAATGGCTGAACGCGGCACAACCACTTGCCTTCGGCGTTCCCCTTGAGCGCTACGGATACGCTGTGTCGCTTGTTGCCATCAATCAAGTTGGTCAGTTCTTGCAGGCTTGCAGCATCGAAAAAGTCTACGATTGCACGGCCTTCCACATCAGCAAAAACGGAACCGAGGATTTCTTCACCGGCCGCATTGACGTAAGTAATCCGGTGCTGAGCATCCAGAGCGATGATGCCGTCGGGTAGCACACCACAAATGGCATACACCATTGAACTGAGATAGGCCTTCGATTCATATAGTTGCTTGCGCTGCAATTGCGAGCTGATGGTATCGGCAGCAGCGCAGACCATCGATAACGTCTTTTGATTGCGATTGCTTATTGAAGAAGCAAGCGATACGCAGGCTAGAACCTTGCCGCTCTGATCCAGGACAGGGGCTGCATAGCAAAGCGAATTGTGGAAGACCTCGAGATAGTGCTCACTTCCGCACAAGGAAATAGCCTTTTTTTCCTCCAGACACAGCGTGGTCGCGCGAGCACTGAATAGGCCTCGCTCGCAAAATACGCCTGGTTGATTGTAGAAGTTCTCTTGCACGCTGAGGCTTTCCAGGTTCCCTGTGACGTGCAGAATCACGCCTTCTCCGGAGGTCAGCATAACGATGAACGGCGTATCGCTGGTGGAGAACAGAACCATCTCCAGCACCGGTTTGGCGATATCCAGCAATTCGGCATAGCGCTTGAGCATTTCGGACAATTCGTCATCCGGCAAGCAGCGCATATCGAGGGTTTTGTGCGGGTCGATGGCATTGTCCCGGCATGCCTTCCAGGCACGATACACATGACCTGGCAGAGACTGGTGATTGATGTCCTCACCTGCGACGAACTGTTCCCACAACTGGCGGGTATGAACAGTGCGGAAATCACCCAGCATCATGATGCACCTCTTTCGTGTCGACGTTTTAATTGTTTGAGGATCGTCTCACTATGGGACAGCACATACGATTCTAGGCGTGTTTTCGCCCGAGCTCAAAGGCCTTCCTTCCCCTCACGCCGAATCACATAGCGTTCCAATATGAAACAAATGCACGCCCCCCGGCAGCTGGACGTATCAATTTGGCACAATACACCGGATTTTGTCTTTCCTCAACATCCTGCATCAGTCGAAACGATTCAAAATGGCACACTAAATTATTTCACAAGCAGTTGCTCATGCTGAGTAAATTTTCTTATAAATCATATACTTATAGAAAAATAAAATGACTGGAAGGCCGCGCCAAGCTGGCACAGGTTCTGCAGTACAGACACCAGATCACTCAATCGACGATCTAGAACCTGTACTGCCCACCCTAAAAAGGACAAGAAAGACATGAATCCACTTCGCGGCGTCCATACAGTAGTGGCCACTCCGTTCAAGGAAAACGGTGATATCGATTTCGACGGTTTCGGTCGTAACCTGGACTTCTACGCCGAGAAAGGCGGCCAGGGTGTCTGCGTTGCAGGTACCTTGGGCGAATACAGCGCCATGACCATCGATGAGCGCAAGCAACTCTTCGAATTTGCCGCAAAACGCCTGGATGGCCGTTGCTCGTTGATGGCCGGTGCAATCGCTACCACCACTCGCCAAGTCATCGACCTCACTCGCCATGTGGGTGAGCACGGCGGCGCTGGTGTGCTGTTGCTGTCCCACCCAGGCCTGGGCCTGCGTCCAGACGAGCTTCGCACTTATTACCAGGAAGTCGCGGACAACACATCGGTCAGCATCATGCTGTACAACAACCCTGGTAGCAACGGCATTGACATGCCCTTCGAGCTGGTCAAAGAACTCAGCGAGCATCCGAACATCGTGGCGATCAAAGAATCGTCCAACGACGTCAAGCGCATCTCCCGCATCGTGGATGAACTGGAAGGCTCGCTGACCCCGATCTGCGGTTACGAAGACATGTACTTCGAAGCCTTCAGCGCTGGCGCCCGCGGCTGGGTATGCCTGGGTGGTAACTTCGCACCGAAGATGGTCCGTGAGCTGCTCGAGCTGGTCGAGGCTGGCAAGACCGAGGAAGCCCGCGTACTGGCACGCAACTACCGCCCATTGGCTCGCTACTTCGAAAACACCTCGAAGTTCATCCAGGCCACCAAATACGTCATGGATCAGGTTGGCCTGACCGGTGGCTACTGCCGTCGCCCGCGCCTGCCGCTCTCGGCTGCTGAAAAAGCCGATATCGACGCGATCCTGCGCGAAACCAAGCTGTACTGACAGACTGTTGCGGGCGTTGCTTTGCATCGCCCGCAACGACCCCGTGTCTCACAACAAGCAACAAGAGACAGACATGAAAGAAGTTAATCGTTTCCCTGCGCCAGCGGGTGAGTTGGGCTGGTTCCTTACCGCCAATAATCGCCACCATGTTTTCGCCAAGCCTGAGGAAATCGAGAACGACTATGACTATGTCATAGTGGGTGCCGGTTTCGCTGGCATCATGGCTGCGTCCAAGCTCGCAGAGAATAAGCCAGGCGCATCGATCGCGGTGTTCGACGCTGTTCAGGTCGGTATGGGCGACAGCGGTCGCAATGCCGGTTTCATGATCGATGTACCACACGTGACGGTGGGCGACCCAAAGGTCGACGCCGATCATCACAAGTGGCGGTTGCGCCTGAACAAGGTTGTCATCGACCGCATGCGGGCTATCAAACAGGCCAACGACTTGCAAGTCGACTGGGACGAAACGGGTAAGTACCTGGGCGCCCGGGAAAAAAAATGCTTCCCTGCCCTGGACAACCTTGCTCGTTTCCTGGAGGGCATTGGTAGCCCCAGCACCCTCCTTGACCGCGGACAGAGCGCCGCCGCGCTGGGCACGGACTATTACCTCAAGACCTTGTTCACGCCAGGCACGATCCTGATCAACCCGGCGGAAGTGGTGCGCGGCATCGCCACAACCTTGCCGGCCAACGTGCGTATCTATGAACGCACCGCCGTCATAGAAGTGAAAGAAGGTTCGAGTCCAAGTGTGCGATTAGCCAACGGACGCACCGTCAGGGCGAAGAAGATCATCCTGACCGTCAGTGCTTTCGTCAACCATTTTGGCATCAAGGAATCCGGAAGACTCTTCGGCATCAATAGCTTCGGCGCGCTGACCCGTGAGCTCACGACCCAGGAGCTCGAACAGTTTCGTGGTGTAGCCCCGTGGGGATGTACCGCGGCGCACCCGGCAGGCAGCACGGTCCGCTTCACCTCGACCCGGCGGATCTTCATACGCAACGGCTTCACCTTCTCCACGCATCAGTGCACTTCACCGCAACGCGTACATTACGCCCGCAAGCAATTGCGCAAGGCATTCGAAGCACGCTTCCCTCGACTGGCTCATGTCAACTTTGAATATGTCCATGGCGGCATGATCCCGCTGACGCGCAATACGCAATCGCTGTTTGGCAGCGTTGGTCAAAATGTTTTCGCCGGTACCGTCGGAGACGGTTTGGGAATTACCCGCAGCAGCATGCTCGGGTTGTACCTCGCCGACTTGGTATGTGGTGTGGACAGCGGAGAGCTTCGCTATCTGCAAAAGACCAACAAGCCCAGCTGGTGCCCTCCAGAACCCTTCCTGACGACAGGCGCTACAGCCAAGTTGATGTACGAGGAGATGACGGCCGGGGAGGAAATCTAACCCTCTGATTTCCGCTGCGGCGTTGCCTGTTGCCAATCCCGCAGTGCGTACAAGAATAAAAAAAAGACCGACGCGCTGGCCAACACGTCAGCGCAACGCACAGAGCATTCGGACTGCTTGGTCATTCGCGATTTCGATAAAAAAAGGTGTACCCATGTCCAGAACAATTTCAATCGAAGAAGTACCCCTCAACCGCTTTCATCGCTTATTGTCACTCCGCTCCAGCGGCGGCTCGTTCGTCGACGGTTACGTATTGAGCATCATCGGCGTCACCATGCCAGCGCTTTCCCCTGCCCTGGGCTTGAACAGCCTCTGGGAAAGTCTGATCGCAATTTCCGCTCTCATTGGTATCTTTTTTGGTGGCTTTCTCGGCGGCTACCTCACCGACCGTCTTGGGCGACGATTCATCTATTTCATCGGCCCAACTTTGTTCGCTGTGTGCTCTATCTCGCAGTTGTGGGTGGAGTCAGCCCTCACCCTCTTCCTGCTTCGCTTGTTGATCGGTATTGGGGTTGGTATCGAATACCCCGTTGCGACTGCATTCCTCGTCGAATTCCTGCCAAAACGCTATCGTGGCCCCCGCCTCGCAGGGCTCACCATATGCTGGTTCGCTGGCGCGGCCGTGGCCTACATTACCGGTGAAGCGATACTGCAGAGCCAACATCCCGAGGCCTGGCGCATCGCCCTTGCCAGCAGCACCATCATTGCTCTGCTGTTGTTCGTGATCCGCCTGGGTACCCCTGAATCAGCACGCTGGCTCCTGAAAAAGGGCCGCAAGCAGGAAGCCGAAGCCGTTATCAAAAGGATTTTTGGCCCACAATTCGGCCTTCAGAACCTTCCACAAGAGAAATCCGAACTCAAGTTGTCGTTCATTGACCTGTTGCGCTCCGGCTACGGCAAGCGCATGTTCTTCGTCGCCACGTTCTGGACCTGCTCAGTAATTCCGGTGTTCGCGGTCTATGCCTTTGCACCCAAGGTGCTGGACGCCATGCACCTTAGCGGAGACTGGGCAGCGTATGGATCGATTGCCATCACCACCCTTTTTGTAGTGGGTTGCATCATCGCCACTTGGCTGGTGAACCGTATGGGCCGGCGCAGCCTGTTGCTGAACAGCCTGCTGTGGTCCGCTCTGGCACTGCTTCTGCTGGGCTGGTTCCCGGATGCACCTTCAGGCCTGGTACTACTGATGTTCGGCGGCTATGCCGTGCTCGTCGGCGGCGCGCAGGTGCTGCAATTGGTTTATCCGAACGAGATCTTCCCAACGGAGATCCGTGCCGGCGCGGTCGGCTTCGGCACCTCGATGTCGCGTATCGGTGCGATGGTGGGTACCTACCTTGTACCCATGTCACTGACCAGTATCGGTATTGGCCATACCATGTTCGTAGCAGCAGGCATTACCTTCTTCGCGCTCCTGGTGTCTTGGTGGCTGGCTCCTGAGACCAATGGCCTGAGCCTTGACGATGCAGCGTCGCTTAACAATAGCCCACAGGCAGCGCCCTCTGCCGGTCATGCAAGCAACGCTCAACCTCGCCCTTACTGATACGAAAAGCCCCCGCCACAGCGGGGGGCTTCTCCTCGCTATAAACAACGCACTGACGCGGACTCAACAACTCATGACCACTCACCAAACGTTACTGCTCAACGATGGCGAAGCCATCCCTCAGCTCGGGCTTGGCGTGTGGAAGGTGTCCAAGGTCGACGCGCGCTTGGCTGTGAATCATGCACTGCGCCACGGCTACCGACACATCGACACGGCTTCAATCTATGGCAACGAAGAGGGTGTGGGCTTAGGTATGCAGGATGCCGGGCTACCCCGCGAGTCAGTATTCATCACGACCAAGATCTGGAACGCGGACCAAGGCTACGATTCGACGCTCCGGGCGCTGGAAGCAAGCCTGGCCCGCTTGAGGTTATCGACTGTCGACCTGCTCCTGGTACATTGGCCTGCACCTGGCCTTGGCAAATACATCGATACCTGGCGCGCCCTGATCGAAGCCCAAGCGCAAGGCAAGGCGCGCTCGATCGGTGTTTCCAACTTCGATGAAAGCCACCTGCACACAATCATCAATGCCACGGGCGTGAAGCCCGCACTCAATCAGATCGAGCTTCACCCACTGCTCCAGCAGCCCTGCTTACGTTGTGCCCATGCAAAACTGGATATCGCCACTCAAGCATGGAGCCCCTTGAGCCAAGGTCAAACCTTTAACCATCCCATCGTGCTCGGTCTCGCCGAAAAGCATTGGCGCACACCCGCTCAAATCATTCTGCGCTGGCACATTCAGAACGGCGTCATCGCTATACCGAAATCCATCACTCCGGCGCGTATTGAAGAAAACATTCAGGTGTTTGACTTTGCACTGGATGAGCAGGACATGGCCGCCATCGCGAGCATGAACATCGACAAGCGGCTCGGTCCAGATCCATTGCAGTTCACGTTCCCTGCAGGTTGGTCGGAAGTCTGTGAGCTTGCCCAGCGCCGCGCAGGCAACGCTGGTTGATGTTTAGCCTGGCACCTGGCGGTTACCGAGAAACCGCTCACGGTGCTCCTTGGGGCTGATACCCAGAAACTTTCGAAACCCGAGGCGCATTTGGTCGGGTGTGGCGAAACCGCAGCGGAACGCCACGCTTTTCAACGGCAGCTCGCTTTCACTCAGCAGCCGTCTTGCCTTGTCGATCCTTGCACGCTCTACGAACTCCATCGGACTCATACCCACCTCGCGCGTGAAAATCCGCCTGAAATGCCGCAAGCTGACTACCGCCTGCTCAGCCATGCTGGCAACACTGATCTTGTGTTCCAGGTTATCCAGCACCCACTGCTGGACTGCACGCATATCTGAAGATTGTGTCATTTGAGAAGTGAGGTTCGCGCTGAACTGCGATTGCCCACCGGGGCGTTTCAGAAAGATCACCAGATCACGCGCCACCTGTAACGCCAACTCATGGCCATGATCCGCCTCTACAAATGCCAAGGCCAAGTCGACTGAGGCGCTCACGCCGGCCGATGTCCACAACTGCCCTTCCTGAATGAAAATCGAATCGACGTCTACCCGGGTAGTGGGATATTTGCGAGCCAGCGTATCGGCCATGCGCCAATGGGTGGTGGACCGACGATTATGCAACAGCCCTGCGGCGGCCAGGAAAAAGGCACCGGAGCACAGGGCAGCGAAACGATCGACCTTCAGCGCCACTCGGCGCACCCAGTCCACCAGTTCCTGTTGCTCCTGGACAATGCGTTCAATTTCGTGAGCGCCCACTAACAAGACGGAATGGGCTAGATCGGTCTCGCTCAGCCCGTGGGTGGCCTCAAGGCTCATCAACGTGTCGGAAATCACCGGGCCAGGCCGACTGGCGACGATGCGCAGCGCGTAACCCGGTGGCTTGCCCATGGCTTGCAGATGCTTGTTGGCGTAGGTGAACACCGTCATGGGACCAATGGCTTCGAATGACTTGAACTCTGGATACACCACGATATCCACTCGCCGTAACGTCGTTTCATCTTTATTCATCATGTCGCATTACCTCTTGCCAGATTTGGCCCGATTTTGTGCGTGAATGGCCGGAATCGTTGCCACATCTTTGAACAATCCATCACTGCTTTTCCTATCGTGGGTACCTCGTACATAAACACAGCAGGCAGGTACCCGTTTTTATGATCAAGTCTCGTGCGGCAGTCGCTTTTGCCCCCAACCACCCCCTGGAAATCGTAGAAGTCGACGTGCAGCCTCCGCAGAAGGGTGAAGTGCTGGTGCGAATCAAGGCCACCGGCGTTTGCCATACCGATGCCTACACGTTGTCGGGCCAGGACTCGGAAGGTGTGTTTCCCTGCATCCTCGGCCACGAAGGCGGAGGCATTGTCGAAGCAGTCGGCGAAGGTGTGACCTCGCTGGCTGTTGGCGACCACGTCATCCCCCTCTACACCGCCGAATGCGGGCAATGTAAATTCTGTACCTCCGGCAAAACCAACCTCTGCCAGGCCGTGCGCGCTACCCAGGGCAAGGGCCTGATGCCCGACGGCACCAGCCGGTTCAGTTATCAGGGCAAGCCGATCTATCACTACATGGGCTGTTCGACGTTCTCTGAGTACACCGTGCTGCCAGAGATCTCGTTGGCCAAGATCCCCAAGGACGCGCCGTTGGAACAGGTTTGCCTGCTCGGCTGTGGTGTCACCACCGGTATCGGCGCAGTACTCAACACCGCCAAAGTCGAGGCTGGCGCTACGGTGGCCATTTTCGGCCTGGGCGGTATCGGCCTGGCTGCGATCATCGGCGCACGCATGGCCCAGGCTTCGCGCATCATCGCCATCGACATCAACCCGACGAAGTTCGACATCGCTCGAGAGCTCGGCGCTACGGACTTCGTCAACCCGAAAGAACATGACCGTCCCATCCAGGATGTGATCGTCGAGTTGACTGACGGCGGCGTGGATTACTCCTTCGAATGCATCGGCAATGTACAGCTGATGCGCGCCGCCCTGGAGTGCTGCCACAAGGGCTGGGGGGAATCGACCATCATCGGCGTCGCACCAGCAGGCGCTGAAATCAGTACTCGTCCCTTCCAGTTGGTGACCGGCCGTGTGTGGCGCGGCTCGGCCTTCGGTGGCGTGAAAGGGCGCACCGAACTGCCCTCCTATGTCGCCAAGGCTGAGAAAGGCGAAATCCCGCTCGAGAAGTTCATCACCCACACCATGGGTCTGGAGCAAATCAATGAAGCCTTCGAGCTCATGCACGAAGGCAAGAGCATTCGCTCGGTTGTGCACTTCTAGATTCCCAAGTGCCGGAGTGGCCGGCACTTTTTTCCAAGAGCCTCTGGCCATCCACAACGTAAGGAGATACCTATGTCCATCTACACCCATGTGACCGTCGGCACCAACGATCTGGCCAAAGCCCGTAAGTTCTATGACGAAGTGCTGGGCAAACTGGGTTTCAAGCGCATCACAGATCTGGGTGACAACGGTTCCATCTGGGGCATCGACAAACCATCGTTCTTTGTCCTCAAGCCTGCTAACGGCCAACCGGCAAGCGTTGGCAACGGTGTGACCGTCAGCTTCGAGGCCCCGAACCGCGCAGCCATCGACGCCTTCCACGAAGCGGCCATCAAAGCCGGTGGCAAGGACGAAGGTGCAGCGGGCCCACGCAGCTGGACTGATAACGCCTATGCAGCCTACGCCCGTGACCTGGACGGCAACAAACTCGCCGCCTACTGCTTCAACGCTGAGTAACACCCCGCTGCGGCATCGCCCGATGCCGCACACCTCTCGCCCACGCGCCTTGCAACCTCCCCGCACGCAACCGCCCAAGACCTGCTCCTTTTTATCTCTCTCACAATAAAAAAAGCCGGATGGCCACGGCGTTCACCATGGATATCCGGCAAGGTTTCGCAGGCACAACAAGAATCATCAGGAAACAGCTTGAGCCCCTGAATCGGGTGTGGCGCCAGCCAGACCATTCAATGGCTGGTTCTGGAAGCACACCATCGCCTCGACTACACGGCGTAGATTGATCAAACCCAGACGCTCGCCGTTCGCGCCAGTGACGGCAACTTCACCGTCCGGCCACCGGCAAAGCAGCTGCGCGGCCTCTTCCAATGAGGTACCAGACGCAATCGTCGGTCCACTGACCTTATGGCCAAGCTGGAACGGGGTCATCACTGCATCCACTTGGACCACGCGACCTCTGTTGACCTCACGCACAAAGTTCGCGATGTACTCATCCTGCGGCCTAAGAACAATGTCCTGGCTGGAACCCTGCTGGATGATCTCTCCGTCACGCAAAATGGCAATCTGATCGCCAAGACGCAGCGCTTCGTCCAAGTCATGGGTGATGAATACGATGGTTTTCTTGATTTCCTTCTGGATATCCAGCAGCACGCTCTGCATGTCGACTCGAATCAATGGGTCAAGCGCCGAATAGGCCTCGTCCATGAGTAGCACCGGAGCATCGTTGGCCAACGCACGGGCCAAGCCCACACGCTGCTGCATACCGCCGGAGAGCTGGTTGGGATAGCGCTGTTCGAAGCCTTTCAAACCCACTCGCTCAAGCCAACGCATTGCGATGTCGTTGCTCTTGCTGCGCGGCATGCCCTGGATTTCGAGGCCATAAACCGTGTTCTCAAGCACCGTGCGGTGCGGCAACAGTGCGAACTTCTGGAACACCATGGCCGTCTGCTGCCGACGAAACTCGCGCAGCGCTTGCTCGTTCATTTTGACGATGTCTACGCCGTCAACAAGCACTTCGCCAGCAGTGGGATCGATCAAGCGGTTGATGTGTCGGATAAGCGTGGACTTGCCAGATCCGGACAACCCCATGATCACTTGAATACAGCCAGAGGGTATATCCAGGTTGATGTCGCGCAGGCCGAGAACGTGAGCATGCTTATTCAACAGGTCAGTTTTAGACAGCCCAGTCTTCACCGCGTCGATGTAATCCTCGGGGTGTGAACCAAAGATCTTGTAAAGGCCGTTGATCCTGATCCCGGAAAAGCGTTGATCAGCCATGCTGGTTCTCCATGTGCTTCTGGATTCGCTTGCCGTATGCCTGGGTGGCACGGTCGAAGACGATGGCCAATCCAACGATGGCCAGACCGTTGAATATACCGAGGGTGAAGTACTGGTTTGAGATCGCCTTCAGCACGGGTTGCCCAAGCCCTTGTACGCCAATCATCGCGGCAACCACGACCATGGCCAGGGCCATCATGATGGTCTGGTTAACGCCGGTCATAATGGTTGGTAACGCCAACGGCAGCTGAACATTGCGTAGCTTCTGAAAACTTGAAGAACCAAAGGCGTCTGCGGCCTCCAGCACATCCTTGTCGACCAGACGGATGCCGAGATTGGTAAGTCGAATCATCGGTGGGATCGAATAGATGACCACGGCGATCAAGCCTGGCACCTTACCGATTCCCAGCAACATCACCACCGGGATCAGATACACGAAGCTCGGCATCGTCTGCATGATGTCCAGCACCGGGTTGATAATCCGTTGCACCCGGTCAGAGCGTGCCATCCAAATACCGATAGGAATCCCTAACGCTACCGATAGAATTGTGCAGACGAAGATCATCGATGCAGTGCGCATCGTGTCTTCCCACATGTCGAAGTAACCAATGGCCAGCAACGCCACCAACGCGCCAATAACCACCTTGTGGCTACGGCTGGCAAACCACACCAACAACAGGATCACGGCGATGACGATGGGCCAAGGCGTCTGGATCATCAGCCGCTCGGTAAAACTCAGAAAAACTTTCAAGGGGGTGAAAAGATCCTCGATGCCATTACCGTAAGCACGTGTGAAAGATCGAAAGCCCTCGTCGATGGTTTTCTTCAACGTTCGCAAGGACTCGTCGTCCATATGCGGAAACTTATCAAACCAGTCCATTATTCCTCCTGGCACTCGGCCATCGGTTTTTTGTTATTACTGGCAGCAGCAAGTATTTTTTTGTTAGTTATTATTTTTATGTTACAGCGATTGCTTGATGTGCGCGGCAGCTTCCGGAGTGACCCATTGCGTCCACAGCGCTTCGTTATTTTTCAGGAAATACCGTGCCCCCTCTTCACCTGATGCCTGGTTTTCATCCATCCAGGCCATCAGCGCACTGATGGTTTCGGTCGACCATGAGCGTTTATCGAGATAGCCCTTTACATCAGCCTCTGCCTTTTTAGCGAAACGATCAGACACCAGGGTGTAAACGCGGTCACTCGACCAGGCAGTAGGTTTTGGGTCCGGGCAAGTACTGACGGTGATGCAATTATCCCAGTTGTTCTTGTCGAACGGTGCGCCGTGATCGAGCTTGACCATGGCGTACTTGCCGAGCAGGGCTGAAGGCGCCCAGTAGAAGCCCACCCATCCGGCCTTGCGTTCGTAGGCATTGATCAGCGAACCGTCCAGGCCTGCCGCCGAACCGGTATCGACCAGTTTGAAACCAGCCTCTTCGCCTTTGTAGGCTTTGAACAATTGTGCAGTCGCAACAGTGCCGGCCCAGCCCTGAGCCCCATTGAACACGGCGCCCTGCTTGGGGTTTTCAGGATTTGGGAACAGTTCTGGATGCTTGAGCACGTCCTGGATGGTCTTGATGTCTGGATGTGCTTCAGCGAAGTACTTCGGAATCCACCATCCGTTTACACCACCGTTGGAAAGAATAGGCGCAGCCTTGACCAGCTTGCCTTTATCGATTTCTTTTTTCACGACCTCGGGCAACATATCGATCCAGGCTTCCGGGGCAATATCCGGTTGACCTTTTTCAGCCATCGAGACAATGGTGGGGACGGTGTCGCCTACCACGATGTTGGCATCGCAACCATAGCCTTCATTGAGAATGAGCTTGTCGAGTTCGGCGGAGACCTCCGCGCTCTTCCAGTTCATGCTCGCGATGGTGACCTCTCCACAATCCGCGTTGGCGTTTGCCGCACTTGCTGCGATCAACGACACCACAATTGCAGTCATCTTTTTATTCATGTTATTTCCTCATTTTCTCTGGCCAGTTCTGCAAGCGTTATACGCACTTGAAAGTTTCGCCATCCATGGCCAACGGCGTCATACAGCGAGCACCCGGGTGAACAGGTGTAGCTTTTTGGGGCACGCAACCGCCCCTCGCGGCAACGCACGCAAATACGAAAAGGGAGTCGCTCGCATCAAGCGTCGACGGGGGCGACTTTAAACTCAGCGTTGGTTAACTTTTATCAGGCCGTCGCCAGCAAAGCCTGAGAAAAGTTATGTCGCGAGAAGAATCTTTCGAGCTCCCGATCGGTCGGTACCAGATGGGTGAACAACCGAACGTATTCGGCAATCCGCCCCATGCGAACAGCCATGTCTTCATGGGTTTGCATGGTGATATAACCGATCTGAACCAGATAAAGCGCACGTGCGCTGACGTCGGCGTTGATAGGCTCGCGCCCGAAACGTGCGAACATCTGCCGCAGTGCCTCCAGGCGCTGCTCGTCAGCAGCCTGAATTTCGGCCTGAATTGACGGTGAATGCAACGCCCAACTGCGCATTGCGAACTCGAAGCGTGAATCAAATACCTCATCGCTGAACCAACAATCCGAGACATTGAGCATCGCCTCCACCAACGTGTCCGCGTAGGCATTAGCCTGTTTGATGACACTGCCAGTGTTTTTTTCGCGCCAAAGTGCGACCAATCCATCCAGCAGTGCTTCTCTATCGGAGTAGAACCAATAGAAGCTTGTGCGGGAGAGATTGAGCTTCTTGGCCAAAGGCATGATTTTCACACCCTCGACGCCTGATTCGAGAAACGCCTCGTAGGCGGCACCAATCCAGACCTCTGGTGAGCCGCGCCAACCCGTATCGTTCACTACATTCTCCAAAGTTGTGTCATACGAGGCCTCATCGTCACTACCTGCGCACTGATACTCGCTGTTAACCGCCACTGCCGCATGACCTCGCCTGCTCGAGAGTATGCCTGATTGCCTTGGCCTTGACTGCGCCAGCCCACACCCCAAAAGCGCAGCGCTTTCGCTTGGAGTGTTTGTTGTTACAGCCCACGGTTGCGCCTGGGCCCATCGTTTCGCTAGCACGGCCTGACTCCCGACTCATGGCACAAGCTTGGTGCCTGCCTTCGGCACCAGCTCACCCAACGGAGCGCGTGTGAGCTGGCGATCTTTGGTCAATTTCTAACAAACCGTTTCACGCTTCGCAAGAAAAATATACACCACCGAACACTCAGAAGACATACATGAACACCTTATTGACACTGATGTACATTTTTTCCTAATCTGGCTTCACCGTGACACCACTGGACAAAAACAAAATGTCAAACGATCCCTTGCTGCAGCCCTTCCAGCTCAAGCACCTCACTTTGCGCAACCGCATCATCGTTACCTCTCACGAGCCGGCGTACCCGGAAGATGGCATGCCCAAGGAACGCTATCGGGCATACCATGTGGAACGTGCGCGCGGCGGTGTAGCCATGACCATGACTGCAGGTTCAGCATCCGTCTCCAAGGACAGCCCCCCCGTCTTCAACAACCTGCTGGTCTGGAAGGACGAAGTGGTGCCTTGGGTAAAGGACCTGACTGACGCAGTTCACGAAGAAGGCGCCGCAGTCATGATTCAGTTGACTCACCTTGGCCGTCGCACACGTTGGGACAAAGGCTTCTGGCTGCCTGTGGTGTCCCCTTCTCACAAGCGCGAAGCAGCACACCGTGCTTTTCCCAAGAAAATCGAAGAATGGGATATCGAGCGCATCATCAAAGATTACGGTGATGCCGCCGAACGCATGAAGGCGGGTGGCATGGACGGCATCGAGTTGTTTGCTGCCGGCCATCTGATGGACCAGTTCTGGTCTCCGATGACCAACGACCTGGATGGCCCCTACGGCGGCAGCTTGGAAAACCGACTGCGTTTTACCTTTGAAGTGGTCAAGGAAGTACGCAAACGGGTCGGCAACGAATTCATCGTAGGTATGCGCTACAACGCCGACGAGGTCATTGATGGCGGCTTGAGCAAAGAGGAAGGTCTGGCCATCTCGCACATGCTCAAAGACAGCGGCATGTTCGATTACCTCAACGTCAACCGCGGGCATATTGACACTGATGCAGGCTTGACCGACACCATTCCGATTCAGGGGATGGCTAACTCACCTCACCTGGATTTCGCGGGTGAGATTCGTGCGGCAACTCGCTTCCCAGTATTCCATGCATCGAAAATCCCGGATGTAGCCACTGCCCGTCACGCGGTAGCTACCGGCAAGGTCGACCTGGTAGGCATGACCCGTGCGCACCTGGCTGACCCGCACCTGGTGCGCAAGATTCGCGAAAAGCGCGAGGACGATATTCGCCCGTGCGTGGGTGCCAACTATTGCCTCGACCGGATCTACCAGGGTGGCGCTGCATTTTGCATCCACAACGCCGCCTCTGGCCGCGAACTGGAGATGCCGCACGTTATTCCGAAGGCGGTTCGTCAGCGCAAGGTTGTCATTATCGGTGCAGGCCCGGCCGGCCTGGAAGCTGCGCGCGTGAGTGCCGAGCGTGGGCATAACGTGGTTGTGTATGAAGCCGCAAACAACCCGGGCGGGCAAATTCGTCTGACCGCGCAAAGCACGCGTCGCCATGAAATGATCAGCATCATCGATTGGCGCATGGCCCAATGCGAGCAGCTTGGTGTGGTGTTCCATTTCAACCAATGGGCTGAAGCGGACACGATCCTGGCCGAGAACCCTGATGTGGTCATCGTAGCCACTGGCGGCCTACCGCACACCGAGATTCTCATCAGCGGCAATGATCTGGTGACTTCTGCCTGGGAGATCATCTCTGGCGATATCAAGCCTGGCAAGAATGTGCTGATCTTCGATGACGCCGGCGATCACCCCGGCCTGCAAGCGGCCGAGTTCATCGCTAGCACCGGTGCGAACCTGGAAATCATGACGCCAGACCGGTCGTTCTCGCCCGAGATCATGGCGATGAACCTGGTGCCTTACATGCGCACGCTGCAAAAACCTAATGTCACGTTCACCGTGACCTACCGCCTCACTGCAGTCGAGCGTCGGGGCGACAAGCTGGTTGCGCATATCGGTAGCGACTATGGCGGTGTCGATCAAGAGCGTGTCGTTGACCAAGTAATCGTCAACCACGGCACCATTCCTCTGGATGACATTTACTTCGACCTCAAGCCACATTCCAGCAACCTCGGGGAAATGTCCCACGATCAATTGATCGGTGGCATTGCCCAGTCGGTCATCCGCAATCCGGGCGGTAACTTCCAACTGTTCCGAATCGGCGACGCAGTATCGGCGCGCAATACCCATGCGGCCATCTTCGACGGGCTTCGCCTCGCCAAAGACCTTTAACAGGCGCGAGCCGGGCGCTACGCCCGGCTCATTTCCTCGAGATCGACGGTTCAGTCCAACGCACCCGTGCGGGTGCCGAGACAACGGAGTCTTCGGCATGCAAGCTATAGCAGCATCGTCCACTTTCAGTCCCCTTTTGCTCGACCATCGCGCCACGATAGAAGCGCTCCCTTTCGATACGCTGTGCGACGAAATTCGTACATCGGTCATCGAGCTGCGCGACAACAAAATCGACTGCCCTGAACGCCAGATTCTGGCTTATGGCACCAACGGCCAGATGTCGTCATTGCCCTGCACAAGCCATGACCTCGGTGTGCACAAGCTGGTCACCTACCTGCCAGACAACCCCGCGTCTGGGCTGCCCAGCATTCACGGGTTGGTCACTGCATGGGACGTAGTCACCGGCCGCCCCGTGGCGCAACTCGACGGCATCGCGGTCACCGCGCGCCGAACTGCAGCGCTGTCGATGGTGGCAATGCAATTGCTCTCACGTACCCAATCGCCTCTAGTGGCGATCATTGGCACCGGTGCTCAGGCAGCTGGACATCTGCAAGCACTAGAGGCGCTCTACCCCACCGCCACGGTACAAATTAAAGGCCTCACAGCTGAGCTCAGCGAGGCGTTCTGCCAACAGCACCGCGGCAGTCCGCTCTCGGTTCGACCGCTGTACTCGAGTGGTTTCGATGAGATAGACGTGGTCATCACGACTACCACTGCTCGTTCACCGATTTATCACGAACAACCCATGAAGGACCGCCTGTTGATCGGGGTCGGCGCTTTCTTGCCAGAGATGGCTGAGTACGCGCCTGGTGTCGTCAATGGCAGCCAGTTATTCATCGATGAGCCCAACGGAGGGCGACGGGAGGCCGGCGATTACCTGCAAGCAGAAGTTGATTGGTCGAAAATTTGCACCCTTGCCGACGCTATCGAGGGACATATCGACTTTCAACGGCCGCGCATGTTCAAGTGCGTAGGAGGCTCTGCATTCGACTTGGCCGCCGTACGCTGCGCATTGCGTCATTACGACAGGTATCCAAAATCTCCTTGATGCGAGGGTGTTCGTCGCCCATTTTTCACTGATCGGAGAACGCCATGAACTGACTTTGATGGCGAGTTGGAATCCCTGAACCGATCATAAAGGCGCTGCTAGTGGAGTTAGTGCAGCCGCGCTTCATTGGCTGATATCACCTGAGAGGTTCATGTGGAATACGATTACATCGTCATCGGCGCCGGTTCGGCAGGCTGCATCATCGCCTCGCGCCTTTCCGAAGACCCTGAAACCAAGGTGCTGCTGGTCGAGGCGGGTGGGCGCGATCGTTCATTGATCATCGATATGCCGGCCGCCCTTCCCTTCGCCTATTCCAGCAAGAAACTTGGCTGGCAGTACGAATCCGGCCCCGAACCGCACCTGAACGATCGCGTCATCGACGAGAAGCGCGGCAAGGTGCTGGGCGGCAGCTCATCCATCAATGCGATGATCTTCAACCGCGGCAACCCGCTCGACTTCGATGCCTGGGCGGCGCACGGCCTGACGGACTGGAGCTACGCCCACTGCCTGCCTTATTTCAAACGCATGGAAACCTTCGCCGACGGCCCCAATGACTGGCGCGGCGGCGATGGCCCCATGCGCATCAGCCGCTGCAAGGCCGAGCACAAGCTCTACGACACCTTCCTGCGGGGCGGCGAGCAAGCCGGCCTGAGCGTCACCGAAGACCACAACGGCTACCGCCAGGAAGGCCTGCACATTGCCCAGGCGCTGGTCCATGATGGCGTGCGCTGGTCTTCGGCACGCGGCTACCTGCACCCTGCCGAAAAGCGCCCCAACCTCGAGATCATGACCCATGCCCTCGTCCATCGGCTGTTGTTCGACGGCGACAGCACCATTGGTATCAAGGTCGAGCACGCCGGTGTTACCCACGACATCCTGTGCCGCCGCGAAGTAATCTTGTGCGCCGGCGCCTTCAACTCGCCCAAGCTGCTGATGCTGTCCGGCATCGGCGACAGCGACATGCTGCGCCGCCACGGCATCGAGCCGCGCCTGCACCTGCCCGAGGTCGGCAAGAACCTCGAGAACCATCCCGGCATCAACGTGCAGTATTCGGCCAAGCTTGAAGATTCGCTGGTGTCCCAGCTCGGGCCAGTCGGCCAGGCCAAGCTCGGCGCCCAGTGGCTGTTGTTCAAGTCAGGCCTGGGCGCCACCAACTTCTTTGAAGCTGGCGCGTTCCTGCGCACTCGCCCGGACGTCGACTACCCGAACGTGCAGTTCGAGTTCCTGCCGCTGACACGCCAGCTGAAGAATGGCCGGCTCATCGCCATACCGGGCTTCCAGTTCTGGCTCGACCTGTCACGCCCGCAAAGCCGTGGCCAGGTCTCGTTGCGCTCTGCCGACCCTGGCGCAGCACCGCACATCGTGTTCAACCACATGAGCACCCGCCAGGACCGCCAGGACATGATCGATGGCATCCGCCTGGCCCGCGAACTCATTTCGCAGCCGGCCTGGGATGGCATCAGGGGCGAAGAGCTTTCACCTGGTGCTGGTGCGCGCAGCGACGCGGAACTTGAACAGTTCGTGCGCGCCAACACCGGAACCTCGTTCCATCCAGCCGGCACCTGCCGGATGGGGGCCGACGCCAACTCGGTGGTGGATACCGAGGGCCTGGTCCACAACATGCGCCGACTGCGGATCGTCGATGCCTCGATCCTGCCGCACTCGGTCACTGCCAACCTCAGCGCCTCGATCATGATGATGGCGGAAAAGATCGCGGATCGAATCCGAGGCAAGCAACCACTGGCGCCCTCCACCGCCTCGTTCTACAGAGCCTGATGATTCACACCTTACGAAAAAAGGAACCTGCCAATGTATGAAGAAAACCTGCAACTGCTGATCAACGGCCAATGGCGCCGAGGCCCAAGCCACTAAAGTGTTGGTAGTCGCACACGCTGGCCCGGACTACTTCACACAGGTAGCCAGCGTTATCGCAACGGCGAAGACACCACGAGCAAGTAGCTTTTAGTGCATGACTAGGCTTTTGACTGCATCAAGCTTCTGCCAGTCATTTCGCTGGGCGGGGCCAGTCCCATGAGCTCGAGAACAGTGGGTGCGATATCGCAAAGGCGGCCATCCACTAAATCAAAAGCGTTGCATTCGTTACCCACGTAGATCAACGGCACAGGATTCAGAGTATGCGCCGTATGCACTTGACCGCTCAGAGGATCGCTCATCTGTTCGACGTTGCCATGATCAGCAGTAATCAGACAGTGCCCTCCCACCTTAAGGGTTGCCTCTACCACCTGGCGTAAACATTCATCCAACACCTCCACCGCCTTCACTGCAGCATCAAACGAACCCGTATGCCCAACCATGTCACCATTGGCATAGTTGCAGACGACAAGATCATGCTCGCGGCTGAGTATTTCGGCGACCAGGCTACCCGTCAGTTCGTACGCACTCATCTCTGGCTGCAGATCGTAGGACGTGACGAGAGGTGAACGGATCAGAACTCGACGCTCACGATCAAAAGGTTCCTCCCGACCGCCGTTGAAGAAGAATGTGACATGAGCATATTTTTCTGTTTCAGCGATTCGGAGCTGAGTTTTTCCGAGCCCTGCCAAGTACTCACCCAGGCTGTTGCTAATCGGTTCTGGTGGAAATGCGCAAGGACCGTCCAAGTCGTCGGCATACTGAGTCAGTGTCAGCAAACGGTTTTTGGGGATTACCTTAAGCCGTGGAAATGCCTCGAAGATCGGTGAGATCAGAGCCTCGCATAGCTGGCGTGCCCGGTCGGGGCGGAAATTCATGAAGATGATCGCGTCATCCTCACCGATCGGCTCTGCCGATCCGATCCGGGTAGCCTGGACAAACTCGTCGGACTCACCTCGCTCGTACGCCGCGTCGAGGGCGTCGCCGGCGGATTCAGCATGGTGCAGGGCTTCACCTAGGGTAATCAGCCGATAGGCTGACTCCACACGACTCCAGCGCTTGTCTCGATCTAACGCAAAATACCGCCCAATCACTGTCGCGATTCGACCACATTGCTGCTCCGCCAGCGCATGCTCAAGCGCAGCTATCGATTCCCCTGCGCTTTTTGGAGGCGTGTCACGACCGTCCAGAAATGCATGCACGTACAGCCGCTCAATCCCCGCCTTAGCAAAAATCTGGCAACCAGAGATTATCTGATCTATGTGACTGTGAACGCCACCAGGTGAGAGCAACCCCATTACATGTATCGCACCGCCACGGGCTCGCGTCCCACTCAATAGCTGCATAAGGGCCGGGTTGTTCGCAAAGGAACCGTCCTCTACGGCTTTGTTGATACGGGTGAAGTTTTGATACACGATTCGGCCCGCCCCCAGGTTCATGTGCCCAACCTCGGAGTTGCCCATCTGGCCGTCAGGTAAACCAACCGCTAAGCCCGATGTTGCTATCAGACTGTGTGGGTAGCGTTGTAACAAGCTGTCCAAGGTTGGCGTGCGGGCAGCGGCAAAGGCATTAGACTCTACCTCCGCCCGCACACCGATCCCATCAAGGATGATCAGTGTGCAGGTGGTCATCTTAGGTACTCACTCAGAAAATGTAGTCAGTGGTGAGGAAGCTCGATTCACGGTTACCAATGATGTCGCTAACCAGTTCCTTGTTTTGCTCATTGAACTTGGTGGCTACCAGGGTACGGATCGAGAACACGCGCAGGGCGTCATGCACGGAAAGTGTCCCTTCCGCGGAATTCTTGCGACCGTTGAAGGGATAGGAATCCGGGCCACGTTGGCACTGGGTGTTGAGGTTGATACGACCGACTTGGTTAGCGAACACGTCAACCAGGCGACCGACCTGAGCGCGGTTGGTGCCGAAGATACTCAGTTGCTGACCGAAGTCAGAGTTCAAGACATAGTCGATTACAGTCTGCAGATCACGATATGGAACTACCGGTACCAACGGGCCGAACTGCTCTTCCTGGTAGATCCGCATCTCCGTGGAGACCGGGTACAAAACTGCAGGGAGGAAGAATGAGCCGCGAGCATCACCCCCGCCTTCGTTGACGATGCGAGCACCTTTTTCTTGGGCATCAGCGACCAGCGAATTGAGGTAATCAACCTTGCCGGGTTCAGGCAGTGGCGTCAATGCAACGCCTGGTTCCCAAGGCATACCGGGCTTGAGAGAGGCAAGCTGGTGGTTGAACTTCTCGAGAAACTGATCGACCACGTCTTCATGCACGAAGAGAATTTTGAGGGCAGTGCAGCGCTGACCATTGAAGGAAAGAGAACCGGTCACTGCTTCGTTGACCGCGCTATCCAAATCCACTTCCGGAAGAACGATGCCTGGGTTTTTTGCATCCAACCCCAGCGCAGCTCGCAGACGGTGCGGACGCGGGTGCAGCTTTTTGAGAGCACTCGCGCCCTTGTTCGTGCCAATGAAGGCGAAGATGTCGACCTTGCCGCTAGCCATGAGGGCACTCACGGTTTCACGGCCACTGCCGTAAATCACGTTGATAACGCCAGCGGGGAAACTGTCGCGGAAGGCCTCAAGCAGCGGGCGAATCAGGAGCACGCCGAACTTGGCTGGCTTGAAGACCACGGTGTTACCCATGATCAGGGCCGGAATCAGTGTGGTGAAGGTTTCGTTCAGTGGGTAGTTGTAAGGGCCCATGCACAGGGTGACGCCCAGCGGCACACGGCGGATTTGCCCAAGGGTATCCTGCTCCAATTCGAAGCGGCTGGAGCGACGATCCAGATCCTTCAGTGCGTTGATGGTATCGACAATGTAATCACAGGTACGGTCGAACTCTTTCTCGGATTCCTTAAGATTCTTGCCGATCTCCCACATCAGCAGTTTGACCACCGCGGTACGCTGCTCACGCATCCTGGCGAGGAAAGCTTCGACATGGCGAATGCGCTCAGCAACTCGCATAGTAGGCCACTCACCTTGACCGTTGTCATAAGCTTTGACGGCTGCGTCCAAGGCAGTGAGGGCAGCATCAGCATCCATCTCAGGAAAGCTGCCTAGAACGACTTGTTGATCACCTTCTGGGGTGGAAAGGTAAACCGGGCTGGTGACCTTCAGCAGGCTGCCCGACCAATGCTGGAGCTGCCCACCCACAAGGTACTCGCGCTGCTCCACGGGAGCTCCCAGCCGGTAGGCCTCAGGGATATCATTCAAGGAGGGAAAAAGGTTGGCTAAGCGGTGCGTGGTCATCTTGGATTTCTCTTGGAATGTGTTGAAGATTAGCGGCCTATCAGCAGGCCACGCCGTGCGAATACAATCAGGTATGCCGGGGCTGACCCGCCTTGCAGATTGAGAGGAACGAGTGCACATCCAGCGATGCACCACCGACCAAGCCACCATCGATGTCAGGTTGAGCGAACAACTCGGCGGCGTTATCCCCCTTGACGCTACCGCCATAGAGAATCCGAGTTGTGCGTGCTACCTCAGAGTTGTTCTCAGCGATGTACTGGCGAATATGACGGTGTACTTCTTGCGCCTGCTCAGGCGTAGCGGTTTCCCCCGTACCGATCGCCCATACCGGTTCGTATGCCAACACTCCACCGCCAAGTTGATTCACGCCAAGAAGGTCGAGGACAGCCTGAAGTTGTTTATTCACCACCTCCAGGGTTACGCCCTTACGGCGCTGTTCCAACGTCTCACCCACGCACAACACAGGCGTCAGCCCTGATCGTAGTGCCGCTTGGAATTTAGTGGCCACCAAATCATTGCCCTCACCGTAGAGGCTACGGCGCTCGGAGTGGCCGACCAGGACATAATGGCAACCGAAGTCTCGAAGCATCGCCCCTGAGATCTCTCCGGTGAACGCCCCGTGCTCAGCCTGATTCAGGTCCTGAGCACCCAACTGGATTGACGACTGGACGACCAAATTTGCCAGTTGCTCGAGGTAGATGAATGGAGGGCAGATCGCGACGTCAACGCTCTCCAATCGCTCCAGCGGCGCGAGGATCTTGGACAACAATTCAGCATTGCTCTTGCGGGAGCCATTCATCTTCCAATTGCCGATAACAAGCTTGTTAGCCATGTTCATCCCCCACTCACGACTTACGAGAGAGCAGGAGTTCGACACTGTATGGAGCACGCGCGAGTAGTGCTTCCTCGATGCGTAAAAGGCGGTTGTACTTGCCCACGCGATCAGAGCGGCAAAGTGAACCGGTTTTGATTTGCCCCGCGCCGGTAGCGACAGCGAGGTCGGCGATGGTGGTGTCTTCGGTTTCGCCAGAGCGGTGGGAGATCACCGCTGTGTAACCAGCTTTCTGCGCCATGCGGATAGCATCAAAGGTCTCACTCAAGCTACCGATCTGGTTGAACTTAATCAGGATCGAGTTGGCGATGCCTTGCTGGATACCTTCACTCAGGATTTGAGTATTGGTAACGAACAAGTCGTCGCCGACCAGTTGCACCTTGCTGCCCAGACGTTTGGTCAGGTATGCCCACCCATCCCAATCGCTCTCGTCCATTCCATCTTCAATGGAGACAATCGGGTAGGCATCACACAGGCCCACCAGGTACTCAGCAAACTCAACGGAAGAGAAAGATTTGCCCTCCCCTGCCAATACGTAGCGACCGTCCTTGAAGAACTCAGACGCAGCACAGTCCAGGGCCAAAGTAATGTCTTTCCCAAGCTCGTAGCCCGATAGGGTTACAGCTTCCTTGATGACGACCAAGGCTTCTTCGTTAGACGACAAAGACGGGGCGAACCCGCCCTCATCGCCCACGGCAGTGTTCAGACCACGTTCGTTCAGCACCTTCTTCAAGCAGTGAAAAATTTCAGCACCCATACGCAGTGCTTCACGGAAGCTTGTGGCACTGACGGGCTGGATCATGAACTCCTGAATATCGATGTTGTTATCAGCGTGCTCACCACCGTTGAGGATGTTCATCATTGGAACCGGCATCGCCATCCGCTGCTCTGTGCTGTACAGCGAAGCCAGATGTTCGTAGAGCGGGATGTTGAGAGCCGCAGCAGCGGCCTTGGCCGTTGCCAGCGATACCGCTAAGATTGCATTCGCACCGAGAATAGATTTCGAGTCAGTTCCGTCAAGGGTAATCATGGCCTGATCAATCACACGCTGACTCAGCGCGTCTAAACCAATTATCCGCTCTCGAATGGGATTGTTAACGTTCTCCACGGCGCGCATTACGCCCTTACCATGGTAGCGCCATGAGCCATCGCGCAACTCGAGGGCTTCACGAGACCCAGTCGACGCACCGGACGGAACACTCGCTTCCCCCACCACGCCACATTCAAGTGTGACTACGGCTTCAACTGTAGGGTTACCACGAGAGTCCAGGATTTCGCGGGCGAATACGTTTTGGATCAGGGTGTTCTTTTTCACAGACGGTACCAACGGAGCTATATGGGTTGCGGTTTTAGAGTCTGGGGCTAGCAGTTCCTGCTGCTCTGCCACTTGCACGCGAAAGTCAAAATCACGCGGCCATTCACCTTCATCATGGAGATCATGTTCACGTCGATGTGCAGCGGCACTGTTACTCAGGTCGGTCATGTAACACTCCTCTCAGGTGATGAGATCGCCAACACGCACAATGCGCAGGGTGTTTGTTCCGCCTTGCGCATTCAGGTAGCTGCCCTTGGTGATCAGCACGTGATCGCCCTCAGCAACCACACCTCGATGCAGCAACTCATCGATGGCTCGTTGATTCACTTCATCTGTAGGAATGCTGTCTGCATCGAATGGCACTGTGCTTACGCCACGGAAAAGCGCTACTCGGTTCTGGGTACGTGGATTACGAGAGAACGCAAAAATAGGAAGATGCGAACGAATTCTGGACATCAGTCGCGGTGTATCACCGGACTCGGTCATGCAGATGATTGCCTTCACGCCAGCCAGGTGGTTCGCGGCATACATCGCTGACATCGCTATCGACTCATCGATGCGGTGGAAAACCTCGTTCATCCGGTGCTTGGAGCGATGAGCCAAAGGGTGTTTTTCAGCGCCTAAAATCACCCTGTTCATCGCCTCAATGGTCTCAATTGGATAAGCGCCCGCTGCAGTTTCGGCTGACAGCATCACTGCATCGGTACCATCCAAAACAGCATTTGCAACGTCGAACACTTCCGCCCGCGTTGGAAGCGACTGGGTGATCATCGTCTCCATCATCTGGGTCGCTGTGATTACCACCCGATTGAGCGTTCTAGCTCTATCGATGGTTAGTTTCTGGACGGCGACCAACTCGGCATCACCAATCTCAACGCCAAGGTCACCGCGTGCGACCATCACGCCATCGGAAGCCTCAATGATGGCGTCCAGAATATTTGTATCCTGCACGGTTTCAGCGCGCTCGATTTTTGCGACCAGGCCTGCCTGACCCCCCGCCTCCAGCATCAGTTTTCGCGCAAGATGCATGTCCTCAGCGTCACGCGGGAAAGAAACCGCCAAGTAGTCGGCTTGCATCAGAGCTGCAGTTTTAATGTCCTCACGGTCTTTTTCAGTCAGCGCTGCTGCGGAAAGACCACCTCCTTTCCGGTTGATCCCCTTGTTGTTCGAGAGAGGCCCTCCCACCAACACGGTGCAGACCAAAGAGCTCTCAAGTACTTCCTGAACCTCCAACTCAATCCGGCCGTCATCCAGGAGCAGAATGTCGTGAGGGCGGCTATCAGTGATCAGCGCCTTGTAGTCGATACCTACTCGAGTTGAATCCCCTTCGTCCCGACCAAGTAGAGCGTCGAGCGTGAAAGTCTGACCTTTGGCTACCATGACCTTCGTATCAGCGAAGCGAGCGATCCGGATCTTGGGGCCTTGTAGGTCGGCCAGCACTGCGACAAAGCGACCATGCTTCGCGGCCAATGAACGCACCAGTGAGGCACGCCCCATATGGTCTTCTGCAGACCCATGGGAAAAATTCAGGCGAACGACATCGACACCGGCCTTGATCAGGCCTTCGATCATTTCTGGCGTATTGGTGGCGGGGCCAAGCGTGGCAACAATTTTGGTTCTGCGATGCATAGCAGTGACATCTCGCTTAATAGGGCACAGCCCAGGCTGGTGGGTATGAGAAAGCCGCACCATTTGTGCCGATGTCACTTTTACCTGTGGGAATTATGAAAAAAAGCAACGTTTCAGTCATCAATAATAAAAATTTGTGACCGAAACCTCGTATCAACGCACCTAAAAAATGTGGACTGCCAATCTAAACTTCCACAAATTTGGGGTCACTCCATGGGTAGTCAAAGCCAAAAACGCAGATAGGCCAAGGCAAATAAGTGTGAATGGGTAACATGCGCACCATTATCGTGTAGCACGGTATCAACCTAATGCAGAGTGACTGATACCACAGTTTGATGACTGCCCCCCCAAATTGACCGAATAGATTAACAAGAACTCAAATCGGGCAATTCTTCCCAGCAGAATTTTGAGGTGCTCCAGATGCCTTAAAAATCCCGATAGGGCCGATAATTCAAGGACTATACCCACTAGCCGGTGATCGACCCTCTCTTACTGCGATCGCTCGCAATCGACTGACCACCTACCAGAATCAGTCAAAAAAACAACATTTCAGTCAGTGGCATATGGGATGCACCTGCATTGGCATGGCTGATTTATCCCTTACAGGCAATAACATGACAAAACCATTACCTAATCACACCGATGTCTACGACGTCGTCGTTGTCGGCGGCGGCGTTGTGGGATGCGCAATGGTGAGACGTTTCACCTTGGAAGGCGCCCGCGTGCTTCTTCTGGAGAAGAGCTCCGACATTCTGTCGGGTGCTAGCAAAGGCAATAGCGCAATCCTTCACACCGGCTTCGACGCTCCCCGTGACAGTCTCGAATTGCGTTGCATGCAGGATGGTTACCAGGAGTATCTGGACATCCACTCCAAGATGAATCTTCCGATGCTCAAGGCAGGAGCAATGGTCGTTGCATGGAGTGAAGAGGATCTGTCGAAACTGCAAGGTATCGTTAAACAAGCTCATGATAACGGCGTTGCTGACGTCAAGGTCATTGACCGCGCCCGCGTTCGGGCCCTAGAGCCCCACCTTGCTAACCACGCTCTGGGCGCTGCTGAAGTACCGGGCGAGTTCTTGATTGATCCTTGGTCTGCGCCATTGGGCTATCTACAGCAAGCGATGATGCTGGGCAGCAAAACCCAGTTCAACGCCGAGGTATTTGGCGGTCAATTTGATGGCAGCACATGGCGATTGGAGACGTCCCAAGGCGTGTTCCTTACCCGAACTGTCATCAACTGCGCCGGCCTGTTTGGAGACATCCTCGAGGAGAAACTTCTAGGCGAGTCCAGCTTCTCCATTCACCCACGCAAGGGCCAGTTTGTGGTCTTCGATAAGGCAGCATCACGCTATCTGTCGAACATCGTGCTGCCTGTACCGAATGAGCGCACCAAAGGCATCGTGCTGACCAAAACAGTGTATGGCAACTTGCTGGTAGGCCCGACTGCAGAAGAGCAGGACGACCGTATCTATGCTCGCCTAGATAGCGAGACTCTCGGGCAACTGGTAGACGCTGCAGTTGAACGCATTCCAGCTCTCGAAGGTATGCCAGTAACTGCTACCTATGCGGCCTTACGACCTGCTTCAGAAAAGAAAGAGTATCGGGTTCGTAAGGTCGATGGGAAAAACTGGATCACGGTTGGCGGCATTCGCTCGACGGGTCTTACCGCAGCACTGGGTATCGCCAAATACGTCTTCAGCCTCTACGACTTTGAGCATATAGCCCCCACTAACATGATGTGGCCAACCATGCCAAACCTCGCTGAGCACCTGCCACGCGACTACCAGAATCCAGGTTATGAAGAGATTGTGTGCCACTGCGAAATGGTCACGCTCCGGGAGATCAAAGCTGCGCTAAAAAGCCCTCTCCCACCTGGCGATATTGGCGGACTCAAGCGCCGAACCCGCGCGTGCATGGGACGCTGCCAAGGATTCTATTGTGGGGCGAGGGTTGCTGAGCTGAGCGCCGGCCATCTTGCCATTCCTCTTGCTACAGGTGTTTGCCATGAGTCCCATTAACATCGAAAACGTAGACGTCGCCATCATCGGTGGTGGCCCGTCGGGACTTTCTGCAGCTATCGAACTGCGCAAACAAGGCATTGATAAGGTAGTTGTGATCGAGCGAGAGCCAGAGGCTGGCGGCATTCCCCGCCACTGTGGTCACCCGCCTTTCGGATTCTGGGAGTATGGTCGAATCTATACAGGGCCAGACTATGCCAAGCGTAACGTCAACGAGGCCAAGAAAGCCGGTGTAGACATTCGAGTGCTACATTCGGTGACCCGCCTGGGCTCTCATGGCCAACTTGATGTAGTAAGCCCTAAAGGAGCGATGCAGATTCAAGCCAAGCGCGTGCTGATCGCAACCGGCGCCCGTGAAACGCCTCGCTCAGCTCGACTGGTGGGCGGTGACCGTCCTCTCGGCGTCATCAACACTGGAGCCTTTCAGTCGTACGTGTATCTGGAACATCTAAAACCTTTTGAGCGCCCGCTAATTGTGGGCACCGAGCTGGTAAGCCTGTCCTCCGTTCTCAGCTGTCGCAAAGCGGGCATCAAGCCCGTCGCGATGATCGAGGCGAACCGCCGCGCTACTGCGCGCTGGCCGCTTTCCCTGTTCCCTCGGCTCTGCGGTGTACCTATGTACTTTGGTGCGCAACTGCATGAGATTCATGGTACAGGACGTGTCGAAGGTGCCAGCGTCAAAATGGCAGATGGCTCCATTCGCGAATTTGAATGTGATGGCGTGCTCTTGACCGGGCGCTTCACCCCTGAGTCCAGCCTGGTACGACTGAGCGATCTCAAACTTGATTTGAAAAGCGGCGGCCCAGTCATTGACCAGTATGGCAGGTGTTCTGACCCCGCCTATTTCGCTGCCGGCAATCTCTTGCGCCCAATTGAAACCGCAGGATGGTCATATCGTGAAGGCCGAAAGATCGCCTCCCTGATTGTCCGTGACATTCGTGGCCAATTGCCCGCCCCTGGCCAGAGCGTAGAGATCCTTTGCAAAGGGCAACTCAAGCTTTGCGTACCTCAGCGCCTAACCCTATCACCCGTTGAAGGCATGAAGAACCTGCAGATGCGCGTCAACCGCGCTACACGTGGTCGCCTGCTAATTACAGCAGACGGGAAAGAGCTGTGGTCACGTACTACCTCTGCTCTACCTGAGCGCCGAATACTCGTCCCGATTGCATCATTGAATGTGCCGAAGGGCGTGCAGCAGATCGAAGTCGACTTTGTCGGCGAGTAAGAAGATAGCCGAGGAGACTACAAAAAAATGCGTATCGCCGCTCTCGACCAAGGTACTACCAGTACGCGCGTTCTTGTCGTGACCCAGAATGGTTCTGCCGACATTCAACAATCGCTGCGTCATCAACAGCACCATCCGCATCCCGGCTGGGTGGAGCACGACCCGATCGAGCTGCTGAACAACCTGCAGCGTTGCTTGGAAGCAACCGGAAAAGTCGATGCAATCGGTATCGCCAACCAAGGTGAAAGCTGCCTGGCGTGGGACGCAAAAACCGGTGAGCCACTATCCCCTGTAATCGTGTGGCAAGACAACCGTACCGCACCCGAAATCAGCCGACTTCGCGCAACTGGGGCAGAGTCGTTGACGCTGGAGAAAGCCGGCCTTGCCCTGGACCCCTATTTCTCGGCTAGCAAGTTGGCCTGGATCGTTCAAAATCTGCCGGCAGCGCAGAGTGCGCTGAAGGCCGGCCGTCTGCGCCTAGGCACTACCGACGCCTATTTCCTGGATCGCCTGACTGGAGTGTTTGCCACTGATGTAACAACAGCATCACGCACTTCCCTGATGAACCTTGCCACCGGCCAATGGGATAGCGAGCTGTGCGAGTTGTTCGGCGTTCCAATGGAAACACTGCCGGAGATCCGCGACACAGTTGGGTTTTTTGGAGAAATTGGCGTTACTCCGGTGACCGCGTCGATCGTCGACCAGCAGGCCTCGCTCTATGGCCACGGTTGCCGCACTGGCGGAGATGCCAAGATCACTTTTGGCACCGGTGCGTTTGCTCTAACCGTTACAGGCGACCAGATCATTCGCGCACCAGAGAAAGGATTGCTGGCAACGATCGCGTGGCAGATAGCAGGCAAGCCCACCTATGCAATGGACGGTGGCGTTTATGATGCGAGTGCTGCAGTGGAATGGGCTGGGCGTCTCGGGCTGTTCAGCGATTTTTCCGAACTCGCTGGCTTTGACGAGCCTCCTGCAATCTCGCGACGCCTCACTTTTGTACCAGCGCTGTCAGGTCTTGCTTGCCCCCATTGGGATCGCAGCGCAGCTGCACTGTGGGTCGGCATGAGCGGCGGCACCACCCGCCAAGATATGTGCCAGGCACTGCTGGAAGGCGTCGCACTTCGCAGTGTCGAAGTGATCTCTGCCATGGATGGGTTCCTGAACGTAACCGATCAACTCTCCATCGATGGCGGCCTCGCTCGCAGCCCTTACTTTGCCCAATTCTTGGCTGATGCGCTGCAGCGTTGCATTGTGACCCAACGCTTCGATGAACTGACGTCATTTGGCTGCGCCGCATTGGCTGCAAAGGGAATCGGTATCGAACTGAACCCTCCGCGTAACACCAGCACAAAATTCCGCCCTCGCATCAGTCCAGCCGAGGCCCAGCAATGGCGCGAAACATTCTCTGATGCCGTGAAACGATGCAGAAGCTGGAGATAACCTAATCCGTCTTTGTCAGTGGTCAGCAAGGCAGAGATTTGTACTCTGTCTTGTGGGCGATTTTACCCAGATCACTGCTTTTAAATGTCCGCTCAAGATGAGGTAAAAACACAAAACCACACCATTTAATTCCTTTCCATACCGCGTACGTCGATAAAAATAACTCACCCTGACAATCATAATCGGGACGAGTCTGCTTGTAGTGAATACACTTCAGGAGACATCCAGATGTCTGAGAATGCAACGAATACTCGGGCGCAACTCAACGACAGCCCACCCGCCGAAGAACAGTACAAAGCGCAGTTCGAAAGAACCCTAGGCAAGTTCGAATCCTTTGCCGTAGCGTTCTCCTTCATCTCAATTACCACGGGATTGTTCTCCACTTACGGCAGCATGCTGACCTCTAGTGGCCCGATCGGGATATGGACGTGGCCAGTGGTTACGCTAGGCACCATCCTGGTAGCACTAGTATTCGGTCTGCTGGCTAGCAAAATTCCCTTGTCAGGCTTCAGCTACCAATGGGCCAGTCGCCTTGTAAACCCGGTGCTTGGTTGGTGGTTTGGCTGGGCCAGCTTCGCCTTCCTATCTATCGTCACCGTTGCCGTGGATTATGGGTTAGCCCAAGTCGCCCTGTTCCCGTTACTCGGCTGGGAGTACAGCGCATCGGCGGGCGCTATCACCACCCTCATCCTTATCCTCATCCAGACCGGCCTGATCATCTGGTCGACACCAATCCTCACCAAGATCAACAACATGGCAGTCGGCGCCGAAGTCATTGCCGTCTTCGGTTTGATCATCGCTATCGGTGCCGCCGTGGCATTCTTCGGCAGGGGTAACGTTTCAAACCTGGTATCCACCGGCATCGTACACAACGACAACTATTACGGCTGGCTCGGCCCCTTCATGCTCTCGGGCCTGCTAGGTGCGTTCACTTTGGTGGGTTGGGAATCTGCAGCCAATCTTGCTGAAGAGACCCATAACCCTAAGCAGGTAGTACCGAAGGCAATGATCAACGCCGTTTTGGTCAGCGGCGTGCTCGGCACCCTGTTTCTGATCGTCGTGAGCTTGGGGTTAGGCGATCATGTTGAAGAGTTGACTCACAGCTCTGCCCCGGTAGCCGGCGTCATCCGAATGACCTTAGGTGATGTCTTCAGCAAGATCGTACTGGTGGTAGTGTGCGTGGCAATCTTCGCTTGCGGACTGGTGATCATGACCAGCAACAGCCGGCTGATTCATGCCATGGCTCGGGATGGCCGCCTCCCCTTCTCCGAAAAACTTTCCATCGTGCCGCGCCCAACTGGCGGCCCGCTTTGGGCGACCTTGCTGGCATGTGTTGTGTCTGTTGGGATTGTGCTGAGCTTCTACAGCGTTCCCGACGCGCTGACACAATTGCTAGGGGCAGCAACGTTGTTCCCAGCATTGCTTTATAGCGGAACCGTACTCCTGTACATCTTCACTCGGCATAAGCACGTTCACCACCCTGATGACTTCACTCTGGGTAAGTGGGAATGGCCTGTAGTAATCGGCGCATGCATCTGGCTCTCCGTTGATATGTGCGTGTTCATCATCCCTAGCGATTTCCGCGTAGCGCAGATGTACGTCCTGGCTTCGATGCTGGTCGGTGTCGTGGTGTTCTTGGCCGTATGGCTTAACCGCAGGAAGCAGCTGGAACGCATGCCCCCCTTGGGAACCTATCTGTAAGAAACCCAGAGCTATCGTTTCAGAGCCTGCCTGTCTGGGCTGCCGATTTCAGATTGACAGCCCAGCCAGGCGGTTCACTAAACGGCGGGTTTCCCGTTTAACTGGGCAGCACAAGGGTACGACGCACGAACAACTATGGACGATTGCTCGCTAGCACCTCGTGAACCTCTACATGAGCCTCAGCGAGTGCCTTCGCCAACTCTCCCACCGGCTTTCGATCAATGATCAACCGGTCGATGCGCTCCAATGGGAACACTTGGAACAATGCTCGCTTTCCCATTTTTGAAGAATCGGCGATCACCGTAAGGTAACGGGTGCGCGCAATCATCGCCCTGGTGATCTCAGCTTCCTCGATCGAAAAGTCAAAAGCTCCGTCCGCGCTGAGCGCTCCGATGGTCACCACCGCGTGCTCTGCGTTGAAGCGTGCGATCTGCTCCATTGCCAACGCCCCGGTGTTCTGAGCTGATTCAGGACGATACTCCCCGCCAATCATGAACACCCGGTTACCGCTAGCACCAATGCTTTCGGCAATCATCAACGAGTTTGTGATAACGGTAATCCGGCTGAGCTTTGCAAGCTCACGCGCGAAGAAGAGAGTCGTGGTGCCCGTATCGATCAGGATGCTATCCCCAGGGGAATAGAGTCCAGCCGCGTACCGAGCAACGATACGCTTTTCAGGCGAGAACTCGTTCATGCGCGTCTGGAATGTGTTCTCGTGCTCTCCGCGAGGTGGAAGGGAAGCACCGCCATGATATTTGGTGACCTGCCCCTCCTCCGAGAGCACCGTCAAGTCACGTCGAATCGTTTCTTGAGACGTGCTGAGAGAGCGGGCCAGTTCCTCTACCGATATACGCTCTCGCTGCCGCAGCAGCTCCAGAATGTGTTGACGCCTTTCACTAGGTCGCATCTCTACTCCTTAACACGTGTTGGCGCCCCCAAACGAAGCGATACGTGTTACCGATGCACACACTTGGAGCATCGGTAACGCTTAACGGTGGACGCTTGCCATCAACAGCGTTCAAAACCTTGTGATTACCGAAAGTTGCCCAAGGTCACCACAACCTGGGCCTTTGCAGACTTCAGTCACAATACGCCCCAAACATGACTGAATCCAGATCATTACAAGCTCAAAACCACACCAAAACAACGAATGGCATGTGATGTGGTTAGTAAACGGTCAGAAACGTCAGGCAGAATCCTACAACCGACTTACGGTTCATCTCCTGCGATTCGCGTTCACGTTGAAGGTGTTCCTGGTTCAGCGGACCAGGAGCTAAACAAGAAAAAGTTCCAGGCAAGGCGACTCAACGGCCTTGACCAATGCGGACATGAAGGTGAAGCCATGGCTGAGTTTGGAAATTTTGTGATCTATCTGATCATGATGGGCGCGGTGATCGGTGCATGCGCATCGGTTCTAAAGCCTGAAAGCGGTTTGGGTAAAGAGTTCGTGAACGGAATTCACTCAATCGGTCCCGTGTTCCTGGCTCAGGCAGGGATCATGATCTCGATTCCCTTCCTGTCGAAATTCATTGAAATGGCGCTCGGCCCTTACTTCAGTTTGATGGGCTCAGACGTCTCGATTGCTGCACTCTCGATCATCGCTGTAGACATGGGCGGGTATCAACTTGCAGACGCTATCGCTGCGAACCGCGACGTCTGGATCACAGCAATGATCGTCGGCTACACCTCTGGCGCCACCATCGTATACCTGATTCCGGTAGGCTTGATGATGCTTGATCGCAAGGATCATAAGTACCTGGCCTTGGGTGCGATGGCGGGTCTGATCAGCATTCCGTTCGCTGTATTGGCATCGCTGGTGATGATCACCTCATTCAACCTGCCTGTACGTGAAATCGTCTCGACCAATTCCCCAGCCCTGCACTATTTGACCCTCGACTTCGTTGCATGCCTCAAGCTTCTCGCACCGCTATTCGTCTTCTGCTTCGTCCTGGCAGCTGGGCTGCGGTACAAAGCCAACCTCATGGTCACCGGCTTTCTGGTGTTTGGCAAAATCATGGACGCTTTCATCAAGATCGTTCTTGCGCTGGCGATCGTGGAACACTTCACCGGTTTCTTCATGAAGAACTTCGGGGTCTGGGGCTTCGATCCGATGTTCGCTGACCAAAAAGAGCTGTTCCGGGCCATCGAGATAGCGGGCTACATCGGCATCATGCTCGCCGGCACCTTCCCCATTTGTTATCTGTTCAACCAGCACTGCCGCCGGCCCATGGAAGTACTGGGCAGGCAGTTCGGCCTTTCAGGTCCAGGCGCGGCCGCATTCGTCATGGTATTCGCCAACATTATTGCGGTGTACCACATGTTCAAAAACCTGAATGCCCGAGACAAAGTGCTTTGCGTCGCTCTGGGCGTATGCGCCCAAGCAACCATTGGCGATCACCTGGCATTCACCGCCAACTTCCAACCCTCACTGATCATGCCAGTGCTTCTGGCCAAGCTCTTCGGCGGCCTGCTGGCAGTAGGTATCGCAATCAAAATTTCCGTGCCTGCGGCCCTTCGTTACGAAGCGCAAGAACGTGCAGAGAAGGACGAGATCGACTGCTTGCAGGCAGCACCCCGCTCCGCCTGACCGGTATCCCAAAAGGCGATCACTCGCCGTATTTAAACAGAGGTAAACATGCGTAAGATTTTCCTGGCCTGCCCTTATAGCCACGCCGATTCAAACGTGACCCATGAGCGCTTCCTGGAGTGCAACAAGGTCGCTGCCAAGATTGTTGAATCGGGCAACGCCGTATTCAGCCAAGTGTCGATGTCGCACCCTATCAACCTGGCCTTCGAAGGCAAGGACAACGCAACAATTGGTAAGCTCTGGGCTCCTGTCGATGCAGTGTTCATGGATGTGATGGAAGAGCTGATCATCCTCGACCTGCCAGGTTGGGATCTGAGCTCGGGCATCAAACGTGAAATTGAATTCTTCAAAAACCGTGGCCAGAAGGTAAGCCTGTGGTCTGAAGTGAACCACGAGTTCCAGTAAAACGAAGGAGGCCAGTGGCCTCCTTCTTCATTTTCGCCCTCGTTCCAACCCTCTAACGCTTCTTGTGCCAGCGTCACGGCCTGCCCAATGGCACAGTTTCCAGCGGCAATTGCAGGATCAATTCGCTATGCATTATAAGAAAATTGGTGTGTCCATCTTCGCGGCAGTGCAGGTGCTGTCGGTTTCTGTCTCAAATGCTGCGTCACAAGCGCCGGTAGCAGCAGAAAACGGCATGGTAGTCACCGCCCAATACCTGGCGAGCAAGGTAGGCGTCGATGTCCTTAAGCGAGGCGGCAACGCAGTCGATGCTGCCGTAGCAGTTGGGTATGCGTTGTCAGTGGTTTATCCCGCCGCCGGCAACCTGGGGGGGGGTGGTTTCATGACCATTCAGCTCGCCGATGGAAAGAAGACCTTCCTGGATTTCCGTGAAAAAGCACCCCTCGCTGCTACCGCCGACATGTACCTGGACAAAGCTGGGAACGTCATTCCCGGGCTGAGCTCCCGCGGGCAGTTAGCCGTTGCCGTGCCCGGTACCGTTTCAGGCCTTGAATACGCTCGGGAAAAGTACGGTACACAATTCCGTTCATCATTGATCGCTCCCTCAATCACTTTGGCGGAGAAAGGCTTCACGCTTGAGCAGGGGGATGTCGACCTGCTAGTTACTGCTACCGAAGACTTCAAGAAAGACATGAAGGATTCAGGCTCGATCTTCCTTTCCAACGGGAAGCCCATGGAGGTCGGCCAACGTCTTGTCCAAAAGGATCTTGCCAAAACTCTGCGTGAAATCTCGGACAAGGGTGAAAGCGGTTTTTACAAGGGGTGGGTAGCCGATGCGCTTGTGAAGTCCAGCAAAGCTGGTGGAGGCATCATCACTCAGAAAGACCTCGATCACTACAAAACCCGCGAGCTGGCGCCGGTTGAATGCGACTACCGTGGCTACCATGTGGTATCCGCTCCGCCACCGAGCTCAGGCGGTGTAGTCATCTGCCAGATCATGAATATCCTTGAGGGCTACCCCATGGGTGAGCTGGGCTATCACTCGGCCCAGGGAATTCACTACCAGATAGAAGCTATGCGACATGCCTACATTGATCGCAATAGCTACCTGGGTGACCCAGACTTCGTGAAAAACCCGATCGACCGTCTGCTCGACAAGAGCTACGCCGCGAAAATTCGAGCCGCGATCGAGCCGAATAAAGCTGCTGAGTCTTCCAAGCTGGGCACCGGCGTGGCCCCTCACGAAGGCAACAACACTACTCACTACTCCATCATGGACAAATGGGGTAATGCGGTCTCGGTTACCTACACTTTGAATGACTGGTTTGGCGCCGTGGTCATGGCTAGCGGTACCGGAGTTTTGCTCAACGATGAGATGGATGACTTCACCTCGAAGGTGGGCGAGCCGAACATGTATGGTCTGGTACAAGGCGAAGCCAATGCCATCGCACCAGGCAAAACGCCTCTATCATCGATGAGCCCAACGATTGTGAGCAAAGACGGGAAGCCGGTGCTTGTCGTAGGTACACCTGGCGGCAGCCGTATCATCACCGCCACCCTGCTCACAATCCTGAACACCGTCGACTACAAAATGAATATTCAGGAAGCAGTTGACGCACCCAGGTTCCACCAGCAGTGGCTGCCAGAGGAAACCCACCTAGAAGATTTTGCCATCAGCGCCGACACTCGAAGAATCCTGGAAGGCTGGGGGCACAAATTCACTGGGCCACAACCGCTCAACCACGTCGCCGCAATCCTGGTAGGAGCACCATCCTTGGACGGTAAGCCTGTGGGCAACAATCGCTACTATGGCGCAAACGATCCACGTCGTGGAACGGGTGAAGCGCTGGGCTACTGAAGAAACACATGCCAAAACAATAGCCCGTGCCACTATGGCCAAGCTAGCGATGAAATTGGTCAACTAGCCAATGCTCCGCGTATGTAGATGCGGAGCATTTTTTATAGATAAACCCTACCGTGGCAGGATTCACCGCCCATACAAGCCATGCTCGTCGACCATCAACTGCTTGAGAAATCCCCAATTCTCAAATGGACGTTCAGTTCACTCGAGTCAGCAACGGCTGAGCAGAAAAGTGAAGCTCAGCATTCTCAAGGAAACGTACGACAGAGGCGTGAATAGCCTCGGGCGAGATACCACCGATGTGTGGTGTAAGCACGGCATTGTCGAATTGCAGTAAGCGGCCCGGCGGTGTCGGTTCATTCTCATAACAGTCCAGGGCACAAGCCCAGATACGACTCTCGCGCAACGCGTCGGAGACGGCTTCAGTATCCACCAATGTTCCTCTAGCTACATTGACAAGAACGCCCTGCGTGCCCAAGGCATTGAGGACATCATGACTGACGATATGGTAGGTAGCTTTGCCGCCAGGTGCAGCGATGACCAGAAAGTCGCACCATTCAGCCAAGCTGACAATATCGTCGAACCACTGGAAGCCAGTTTCATCACGACGGGTACGACTGTGATAGCCGATTTCCATATCGAAGCCACGTGCACGCTTGGCCACTTCCTTACCGATCGAGCCGAGGCCGAAAATACCGAGTTTACGTCCGGAGACATGGGGCGGGCGCGGAATGTCATCACGCCACAGCCCGTTACGTACTCCGCTGTTTAGAAAAGGTACACGACGGATGGCCGCCAGCAGGATAGCCATGGCGTGATCAGCGACTGCAGGCGCGTTGGTGCCGGCCGCGTTACAGACCGGGATGCCACGGTCCCGTGCAGCGCCAAGGTCAACGTTTTCGAAACCAACCCCCAATGTGCAGATGAGCTCAAGATTCGGCAGCGCGGCGATTTCGGCGGCGAGCAGGCCATTGGTTCCGTTGGTCAGGACCACTCGAATGTCGTTTCCGCGCGCAGCGATCTGCGCGGCGCCATTGCTGCGATCTGCGCCGAGGTTTTCATTGGGCGAGTAAAGCAGCTCGTACTGCTGGTCCACCAGTTCTCGGTGCTCTTCGGAAAGGAACACCAGAACGAGCAAGGTCGGTTTACCGCCAACAGTGTTGGCGGATGGTTTCAATGGCGGCTGCAAAGCGGAACGCTCCACGGCATATCTCCTTCTTCTTGTTTGACCGGCTCTGCCGGATGCGCCTATCGGCACCTGCGGCACAGCTAACTACTTGTTGAAGCTGCGCCGGCGATCAGCGCTGGCCGTCACCCACAGAGATCTGCTCTGGACGCAGGCCGCCCAGGCGCTCATGGACTCGGCTACCGGTGGACATCACCAGGGCAAACAGCAGCTCATCTGGACGCGGACCATCAACGGTACCGACTTCAACTGTGCTGAAGTGGCTGCGTACATAAGCAGCTTCGATATGATGCACCGGAATGTACAGGCGAGTCCCGGCCGCAGCGACGATCTTGGCCGATGGCACAATCGACTTGGCTTTCGGCAGTGCAGCGCGCATCGGCCAGCCACCTGCTTCATGCCAGGTTGCACCGTGCTCCAGTTCGCCATTGAGGCCAACGATCGCCCCTTTGCCATAACCCTGAATCTTTTCGATGCCACCCAGTGCTTCGATCAGCTCCTGAACCAGTACCTCGGACAGGGATTTACCCTCATTGACCAGTTGCGACAGGTCTTCAACGTAGCGCCCGGCGTAGGGGTTCTCAATGATGACCGAGATCGAGCCTTGCTTGATTGGCTCGTGACGAACCGGACCGCCTTCGTGGTAGATGTTTTCGACATTCAACAGTTTCTTGCGGATTTTGATGAAGGACATTGCAGTTTCCTTGGCAGGTACGAGAGAGGTTTGTGGAAGTCTTTTTGTTACTTTGCATCGGCCGGTTTGGCGCCGAACTCTACGCCCGCCCACTGCTCGATATGGCGAATGGGGTAGGCGTTGTCCTTGTTACCGTCGCCTTGCGACAGCGCGAAAGCTAGGAATTGGCGGGTGGCCGGGTTGACCTGCATGGGCACGCCGAGCTTCTCGGCTTCGTCCATGCACATTTTCACGTCCTTGTGGAGCAGCTCCGTGGTGAAGCGAACCGGGAAGCTACGGTCCAGAACGCACTGCGGAATGCGCTCGAGCGTGGCGAAGGAACGGCCACTGGAAACGTTGATCACGTCCAGCATGGTTTTCGGATCGAGGCCTGCCTTGACGCCATAGACGAGTGCTTCGCTGCTGGCAACCATGGTGGTGGCATACAGAGTGTTGTTGATAATCTTCATGGTTTGACCCAGGCTTGGATCGGCGCCTAGGTAGAAGATGTTCTTGCCAAGCACCTGAAGCAACGGCTCGATTGCCTTGAAAGCCTGTTCAGGGCCGGCCGGCATGATGGCCAGGGTGCCTTTTTCAGCCGCTACGGTGCCGCCACTGACGGGGGCGCCGACAAGGGCGATTTCGCGCGTCTTGAGGACTGCTTCGACCTCATGGGTAACAGTTGGACCGGTGGTGGACAAGTCGACCACGATGCGTACGGCACTGCCCTGGGCTACTTCGGCCGCCACGTCTGCCACGATGCGCGGCAGCGGGAGGCAGAGCAGCACGATCTCCGCCCGGGACGCCAGGTCCTTGGCGCTTTCAACAACGGTTGCTCCTTTTTCAGCCAGCTTCGCCAAGGCAACAGGGTTCCGATCATTTACCAGCAACTCGTGATCTGCCGCGAGCAAGCGGTTGGCAAAGTGAATACCGATGTTGCCAACCCCGATTAATCCGATCTTCATGAGGAAGATATCTCCAGTTGAAAGGCCCGGTGTTACAGGGCGATGGCCAGAGATACTAGGAGCGCGGGCGGCCCACGACGAGTGCTGAATTGGCGCCACCCTATGCCTTTAGGTTAATGCCTGTCTCGACTTTCAACATGTAATGTGCAAAGCGAGAACCTCGGACACCGCAGTTGTCCGAGGTACCTTGGGGGCAGCGTTATTGGTTGGTGCCAGTCAACGGCCCGCGTTCCCTGGCCACTTGCTGCAGCAGCATCTCGACGAATTTGTCTGCGTACGTGCGGCCGTGGCTAAACTTCGAGCGAACGATACTCGGCGTCAGCTTGATTTCATCAACCAGTGGAATTACCTGCAACTCGTCCCACCCGAGGCCCTCCACGGTGAACTCGTCGACGATGGCAATCCCTGCACCTGCCCTCACGAATGAACAGGCAACGTCCGTCTGATGAATATCGATTCGGCTATTGAACGCAACGTTGGCTTTCTTGAAGGCTGCACAGACCAATTGCCCAAACGGCACACCCGGGTCATGAGTTATGATCGTGTAGCGAGCCATGTCCGCCATGCTCACCGACTTCTGTTGTCCTAATTCGTGCCCTCGTGGAACGACGCACACCATCCGCCCCTCCGTGAATGGCACTGCAGTCAGATGGGCGTGTTCCAGCGGGAGCGCTGAGACGGCCATGTCTACCTTATTGCTCAGCACCTCCTGGGCCATACTGTTCAATAAAGTGGCGTGGAAATGGATGCGAATCTTTGGGTAGCGCTGCTGAAAGAGAGTGATAACCCTTGGCATCAGGCCTTTGCTCAGGCATGGGCTGGTTGAGATGCTCAGTGTGCCTGACGGGCCTTCGGCCAGATTACGAGAGAACTCGTCGACCCTCAAAGCATGTTGATAAAACTCTTCGATCTCATGGAAAAGCGCTTCGCTTTCAGGGGTAGCAATCAACTTACCCTTTACCCGCTCGAACAGTTTCAAGCCCAGTGTTTGCTCGGTATGGGCCACGATGCGGCTGATGGCCGGCTGGGAGGTGAACAATAGCTTGGAGGCACCATTAATGGAGCCCGTAAGCATGACGGCGCGGAATACTTCCATCTGACGCAAGCGAAATTTCATTACTATACCTGACTATCTACAACCAGGAGTGCCGACAGCCTGTCACTCTCCAGTCAAAATGATGGCGGAAGCAGCTATAGGCCCACCGATTGATTTCCGGCTGGGTCGCTGTATCCAAATGGCGATGCAGAATCGATCTATAGCGTGAATCAGGAACTTTAAGAAGTGGACGCCTCACAAGCTGTTCGCGAGCAGTTCTCCTCCAGCGCACGAACGCTACATCAGCTCAAGTCGAATGCGCGCCGTTCAGCAGTGCCACATTGACCTCATTCAACCGCGCGCTACCCAGACTGACCTAGCGCTGAAAGCGGCTTGAGAAGCACGGATGATAGAGCTGTAGCACGACCCATCGTATGCTGAATGTGCGATAGGTTATGCCCTCATGTTATGCCATTGCCTCATCGTCTTCCTTCAAATGAATGAATAGGATGCCCATGAGCTGCCCTGCTCATCTCCCAGCAGCGTTAGGCTAAATGCTGTTACCCCTCGTCAATCAAGGCTTACAGTCGAATCAGATAAGACTAGAGAGGGTCGCGGATAGCGGCTTTGGGTGCACCCGCTCAAGCCAAAAATAATCATACTCCGCCTGAATACGCCTCATATCAAACGAAGCCACCCGCAGCGGGTACCCATGCTAGTTTAGGTCCGCCGGTGGGATGCAGACACTGGCCTGACACTGCATATTCATTCAGAGCACAGGTTCTAACGATGAGCAAAACGTCCCTCGACAAGAGCAAAATCAAATTTCTCCTCCTCGAAGGTGTTCACCCTAACGCGGTGGGTACGCTGAGGGCTGCCGGCTATACCAATGTAGAGCACCTGACTGGCTCGCTGCCGGAGGCAGAACTCAAGGCTAAGATTGCAGATGTACACTTCTTGGGCATACGCTCTCGTACGCAGCTCACTGATGAGATTTTTGGCGAAGCCAAGAAGCTTATTGCCGTCGGTTGCTTCTGCATTGGCACCAACCAAGTCGACCTAGACGCGGCCCGGACCAGAGGTATTGCCGTTTTCAATGCCCCCTATTCCAATACCCGATCGGTCGCCGAGTTGGTCTTGGGCGAAATACTGGTGCTGGCCCGCGGTATTCCCGAAAAAAATGCGTCTTGCCATCGCGGTGGCTGGATCAAAAGTGCCGCCAACTCGTTCGAAGTGCGCGGCAAGACATTAGGCATTGTCGGTTATGGCTCAATCGGTGCGCAGCTGTCGGTGATGGCCGAAAGCATCGGCCTGCACGTGATCTACTACGACCCAATGACCAAGTTGCCATTGGGCAACGCGGTCCAGGTCAGCAGCCTCCAGGGGCTATTGGAGGCTGCTGACATCGTTTCACTTCATGTGCCCGAGCTCCCGTCTACCCAATGGATGATAGGAGAGAAAGAAATCCGATCTATGAAAAAAGGCAGCTTGCTCATCAATGCCTCGCGCGGCACCGTTGTGGAGCTGAATCACCTCGCCAGTGCAATAAAAGATAAACATCTCGCAGGCGCGGCTATCGATGTTTTCCCGGTTGAGCCACGCTCCAATCAGGACATTTTCGACTGCCCATTGCGCGGCCTGGACAACGTAATTTTGACGCCACATGTAGGCGGGTCAACCGCCGAAGCTCAAGCCAATATTGGCCTGGAGGTCGCGGAGAAACTGGCCAAATATAGCGACAACGGCACGACCATCACATCTGTAAACTTTCCGGAAGTGGCCCTACCCTCTCATCCTGGTCAACACCGCCTACTGCACCTTCACCGCAATGTCCCGGGTGTACTCAGTCAGATAAACAAAGTGTTCGCGGAAAACGGCATCAATATCAGCGGCCAATTCCTTCAGACTGAAGGCGGTATCGGTTACGTGGTCATAGACGTGGATGCTGAGCACTCCGAATTGGCCCTGGCTAAGCTCCAGGACATCGACGGGACCGTTCGCTGCCGTATTCTGTACTGAAGAAGGCTTACTCAGCGCTCCCCCCGAATGGCCCGATCGCGGGCCATTTTTGAAACGGCAGGCTTGGCCACGTGTCATTGTCCTGAGCTTAAACCCTGGCATAGATCCAGCAATCGTAACGACACGTGCGCAGCAATACCATCAATCGCGAGCCTTGCCGCGAAAGCCCTTGCAACAAAAACTCTTAGGTTTTAATGATGATTGTTCTCGTCTGTTACGTGCCTGTCTTCGCGATTGCCTGTTTTAATTGGTAAAGCCCGTCCAGGGGCGCGCCATCAGTGACCAATCTGCTACCCCGAAAAAATAGGGCGTTTACGGATAGACCTTGTATGGCCGAAGCAGCGGGCGTAGCAACCCAGTGTTTCCAAAATAAGCGTATGGGGTAGGTGTTCGGTGCGATACATGGCAGGCAGTATTCAATAGACGATGAATAACAGGTCCGCCTGTGGCAGTCCTCCCATTTCGCTGCCAATCAACCTACCCATACGGCATCTAACCAAAAGCCAGAGTCGACAGACTTACGCATATTCAACTGCAGTAAATCAGTGACGCATGCTACAGCCGGACTCGTCCGCCGAGAACTAGGTAAGGCCAGATCAATCCGCCGGGTAAATTCCGGATGAGGTATAGGTACCGCCCATAACAGCCTATCAGAAACCTCCTGACCGATAGCAACTTTAGGAATCACGCTGACACCTAACCCGCTAACCAGCAACGCTTTATGCACGGATAATGAATTTGTTTCCGCAGCAATATTCAAGGGGATACGATTCATTGAGCAAACTCGCTCTACCAATGTCCGCAAGCCGTGCTGCCGGCTCGGCAAAATCACTGGAAATTCACCTAACGTTTGCAGACTATCTGCAGAGTCGAGTGCTTCAGCTAAAGCAGGAGAACCACAGAGCCACAGCCTTTCGTGAAGCAATGGTATCGAATGCCACGCAGGTGAAGGTTTTAAATTGTAAAGTAATGCGCAATCAATTTCACCGGTTTCCATCCACTGCATCAGATGATCAGTGAACCCTACCGATATTGACAAACGAATACCGGGATAGCGTTCTTTCAGGGCAAGGGTTAATGGAGCCGCGATCACCTCGCAGCTACTTGGCAGCAAGCCGATGGTGACGTTACCCGAAATTTCCCCTGATGGTCGAATCTCTACCCGAGCTGAGTCCAGTTCACGTACAGCTCTGCTTGCGCGGACCTTGAGAATTTCCCCTTCAGGCGTCAACTCCATCCCATTGCGCCCCCTTTCAAATAGTGAAACGCCCAGTTCCTCCTCCAACAGTTTCAGTTGGCGGGACACAGCCGGCTGAACCAGATGCAGCATCTCCGCCGCCCGCGTAACACTCCCAGTGTCAGAGATTGCTAAAAAAGCCCGAATTTGACGTATATCCAATGCGCTTCTCCTCCTGGCAGGGACCAACGTCAGCACGCGCTGCTCCGAGAAAAGACAGTATAGCCATAGATGATGGAGTCATCAGTAAATGCTATTCGACCCAGGCTTCCATGCGTTTCTATGATGGATCCAGTTCGTACGCGGCAGCCCAATGTCGCTGGAAAGGTCTTCGAAACCATGAGGAGAAGAGAAATGGAAGTACAGCGAAATTTGATTGGCGGTGAGTGGGTATCCGCAACTGAAACGTTTGAGAGCAGGAGCCCATCGGACGTCACCGACTTAGTAGGTATCTATAGTGCTGCAACAGTCGAGGATGTACAGCGCGCGATTGCCGCAGCACGCGACGCGCAACCATCTTGGGCTAGCACCACTATTCAGGTGAGAAGTGATTTGCTTCAGCGGATTAGCACTGAAATCCTGTCCCGGAAGGAAGAGCTAGGCGAACTTGTATCGCGCGAGGCTGGCAAAACTCGCGCTGAAGGCATTGGTGAAGTGACCCGAGCCGGCCAAGTTTTTCACTATTTTGCCGGTGAAGCGCTGAGAATGAGTGGCCAAAATATTCCTTCGACTCGGCCAAACATCGGTATCATGACCAGCCGAGAACCTGTTGGCGTCATCGGTCTCATTACCCCATGGAACTTCCCGATTGCGATTGCATCGTGGAAACTCGCCCCAGCTTTGGCGTACGGTAACACGGTAGTATTGAAACCTTCGCAAGAAACTCCCGGTATTGCTACCGAAGTTTTCAAGATCATGGAACGTTGTGGTCTCCCCAAGGGCGTGGCCAACTTAGTAAATGGGCCAGGTCGGGTGACCGGTAATGCATTACTCGACGGCATTGATGCATTGAGCTTCACGGGAAGTGTTCCCACCGGCCGACAACTTGCCGAGATTGCCGGGCAACGCATGATCCGGATCCAGTTGGAACTCGGAGGCAAGAACCCCCTGATTGTTCTTGATGACGCCGATCTCGATACCGCCGTTGAATGCGCGGTTAACGGCGCGTTCTTTTCCGCAGGCCAACGCTGCACCGCGTCCAGTCGTTTCATTGTCACAGAAAAAATCCATGACCGCTTCGTGGAGGGCGTTTGCAAGCGAATGCAGTCTTTGCGGGTAGGTCCAGCATTGGAGAAGACTACAGATATCGGACCTGTCATTAGTGAGAAACAGCTGCAAATGATTGAGCACTATATTGAAGTCGGTAAAGGCGAAGGGGCTGAGCTTGCACACGGCGGGCACCGTCTGGAACTGGACCGCACAGGCCACTATATGCAGCCAACTCTTTTTACACACACCCATGGCGCCATGCGGATAAACCAAGAAGAGATCTTCGGGCCGTTTGCGAGCGTAATTCGTGTTACGGATTATGAAGAAGCCCTGCAAGTAGCCAACAACGTTGAATTCGGTTTGAGCGCGGGCATCTGCACTCAAAGTCATCGTTACGCTACAGATTTCCGTTTAAACAGTAAGAGCGGACTGGTTATGGTCAACCTTCCTACAGCAGGCATTGACTATCATGTTCCGCTCAATGGCACTAAGTCCTCGAGTTTCGGCTCTAGCGAACAGGGCGAGCGTGCAATTGACTTCTACACCCGCATGAAAACGGCATATGTAAGCCACCATTAACCACGACAAGCGAGAACAACAACAATGAGCAAAATCGGCTTTATTGGCCTAGGCCGCATGGGCAAATCAATGGCACTCAACCTTTGTAAAAAAGGATTTGAGCTTTTCATTTTTGATCTAAACACTTCCGCAACTGCTGAATTGAAAAGCGCTGGGGCACAGGTCAGTTCCTCAGTTAAAGAAATTGCGACTGAGTGCGACATCGTTGTGACTATGCTCCCCAGTTCGAAAGAAGTAGAACTGGTCACTTTAGGGGATGATGGAATTTTTGCCAACGCCAAGCGCGGCACACTCCTTCTGGACATGAGTACTGTTGATCCTGCTAGCACTGAGCGTCTTCACCAAATTGCACTCACTCATGGCCACAGCGTCGTAGACGCCCCCGTTGGTCGCCTCGCTATCCATGCTGATCGTGGGGAGTCGCTCTTCATGGTGGGTGCCAGTGACGGGGACTTTAAACGAGTTGAACCGCTGCTAAAAGCCATGGGCACTACCATTTACCACTGCGGACCTGTCGGCAGCGGTGGAAAGACCAAGCTTGTCAATAACTTCATGGTTATCTCGCTCTGCCAGATGAATGGCGAAGCGTTGGCCCTTTCCCAAAGTTTTGGCTTGGACCTCACAAAAACTCTCAACGTGTTATATGGCACCTCCGCAACGAATGGGCAGTTGCGGCTAAACTTCCCTAACAAAGTTCTGGCAAATGATTTAACCCCTGGCTTCACTATCGATCTGGCGCATAAAGACATGAGCCTTGTTCTAGGGTCTGCTCATACCAACTCTCTACCCATGCCACTCGCAGCCAGTGTTTATGAGTTCTTCAGTCAAGCTCGAGCGGCTAAATTTGGCCATTACGATTTTACCGGCATTACAGATGTAATCTGCAATCTATCCAACATAAATAAACCACGCACCCCGGAAGGTTGGACACTCGACAACTAATCTTAATATACCGCTCAGCCCCAAGAATTTTGCCATTCCTTAATATGTCAATCCCTTGGGGCTTTTCACATCTGGAATCCAAAAAAGATGAAAAATAAAAACAACAACATCCGAATCAAAAAGATCCAGCGCAGTCTACTATTTCTTCTAGTCATAATCGGAATTATCAACTACATGGATAGGGCCACGTTAGCAATTGCTAACACGGCCATTAGCGACGAATTCAGTCTTAGCAAAATAGAGATGGGCTATCTGTTATCTGCCTTTTCTCTAACGTATGCTTTCCTGCAGCTACCTGTCGGAGCTTTTCTCGACAGAGCCGGCTCAAGACTTTTGTTAGGTATCGGTTTGATCGTATGGTCAGCAGCTCAACTTGCCGGAGGCCTAACCCATAATTTCAAAACGCTTCTTCTAACGCGAGTAATACTCGGCGCCGGCGAAGCGCCTCAATTTCCAGCTGCGGCAAAGTGCATATCTGAATGGTTCAACATGAAAGAGCGCGGTCGCGCTGTTGGAATATTCACATCATCTGCATCAATGGGAACAGCACTTGCCCCACCCATTCTGACTGGCCTAATGCTTACATTCGGATGGCGCTGGATGTTTATCATAATGGGGGTCTCTGGGATTTTGCTGGGGATTATCTGGCTTGTAGCTTATAAATCTCGAGCCCAATACAATTTATCGCCCGAAGAAGTGGAGCACCTTGACCAAGGATCATTGAAATCTAGTAACGAAAAACCGACAAGCAAAGACTGGCTTAATCTTTTCAAAAACAGGTCAACGTGGGGTGTGATCTTTGGATTCATGGGCATTATTTATGTTATGTGGATGTATCTCAGCTGGCTACCCGCTTATCTAAATAGTTCCTTCAACATCTCACTAACCGAAACAGCCTGGTTTACTACAATCCCATTCTTATTCGCCATTGCCGGCTCGATTAGTTCAGGTTTCATCTCAGAGCGCTGGATCAAGCGAGGCGCCGAAATTATACAGACCAGGAAAAGCTTAGTTACCATTGGCTTGCTGCTCTCCGCCGCCTTCACTATCCCTGCAGCTTACGCGTCGACCGTCGTTGTAGCTACGATTTACATTAGTTTGGCGCAGTTCTTTATTCAGCTAGCATGTGCATCTTCATGGGCGCTCGTAACAAGTATTGTTCCGTCAAATCAAACAGCCTCGCTGGGCGGGGCCCAAAACTTCGGAGGCTACTTAGCAGGATCTGCAGCACCGATTGTTACCGGATACCTTGCTCAACACAGTGGAAATTTCAAGAGCGCACTCATTGTCACAGGATGTGTAGCTGTGTGCGCAGCGGTCATCCATTACGCATTGGTTCGTCGCCCGCAGAACGAAATTTGCTCCAACTCACGCGCTGAGGGTCATCTTGGACACAGAGAAGCCAGTTAAATTTTTGTTCTCTTTTGAGCGCACTTGCAAATTCAGAAACCACCGTGCAAGTGCGCTCCCGGCTTCCCACCCTAGCTTCCACAATGAGACATAGCATTCTAGAACATACTACAAATCAATCGACAACTCAGAGCCCTTAATAATTATAACAACTGGATATCCGCAATGGATGAGCACTACTATCTGATTCAACAAATAATAAATGGCCTTACAGTCGGCAGCACCTATGCCTTGATCGCCATCGGCTACACGATGGTGTACGGCATCATTGGCATGATCAACTTCGCCCACGGCGAGGTGTACATGATCGGTTCCTACGTGGCCTTCATCGCCCTGGCGGGCCTGGCCATGATGGGTATCCATTCGCTGCCGATCCTGATGACCGTTGCCTTCGTCGCGACGATCTTCGTCACCAGTGCCTATGGCTACAGCATCGAACGGGTTGCCTATCGCCCCCTGCGCAACAGCAACCGTCTGATCCCGCTGATTTCTGCCATCGGCATGTCGATTTTCCTGCAGAACACCGTGTTGCTTTCCCAGGACTCCAAGGACAAATCCATCCCCAACCTGATCCCAGGGAGCATCTCCTTCGGGCCGGGCGGGGCTGAAGAAGTCCTGATCAGCTACATGCAGATCCTGGTGTTCGTCGTCACCCTGGTGGCCATGACCCTGCTTACCCTGTTCATCTCCCGCTCCCGCCTGGGCCGCGCCTGCCGCGCCTGCGCCGAAGACATCAAGATGGCCAACCTGCTGGGCATCAACACCAACAACATCATCGCCCTCACCTTCGTCATCGGTGCCGCCCTGGCGGCGGTGGCGGCCGTGCTGCTGAGCATGCAGTACGGGGTGATCAACCCCAACGCCGGTTTCCTGGTGGGCCTCAAAGCCTTTACCGCGGCGGTGCTGGGTGGCATCGGCAGCATTCCGGGCGCCATGCTCGGCGGGCTGGTGCTGGGCGTAGCCGAAGCCTTTGGCGCTGACATCTTCGGCGACCAGTACAAGGACGTGGTGGCATTCGGCTTGTTGGTTCTTGTCTTGCTGTTCCGGCCGACCGGCATCCTGGGCCGCCCGGAGGTTGAAAAAGTATGAACAAAAATCTCAAACAGGCGTTCTTCAGCGCCTTGCTGGTATGGGCCGTGGCCTTCCCGGTACTGGGCCTGAAACTGAGCATCGACGGCATCAGCCTGGTCGTGCACAGCCAGGGTTCGTTCACCATCAGCATCATCGCCGCGTGCTCGGTATTGATGTTCCTGCGCGTGCTGTTCGACAAGCAGTGGAGTTCGGTGATGGGCCGCCGTTCGGATCGCAAGCTTACCCCGCCGGCCGTCAGCAACTACCTGACCCTGCCCAAGACCCAGCGCTATGTGATCATTGGTCTGATCGTTGCGGCACTGGTGTGGCCGTTCTTCGGCTCGCGCGGTGCGGTCGATATCGCCACGCTGATCCTGATCTACGTGTTGCTGGGCCTGGGCCTGAACATCGTGGTCGGCCTGGCGGGCCTGCTCGACCTCGGTTACGTCGGCTTCTATGCCGTCGGCGCCTACAGCTACGCCATGCTCTCGCACTACCTGGGCTGGAGCTTCTGGGTCTGCCTGCCGATCGCCGGCCTGATGGCCGCCACCTTCGGCTTCCTGCTCGGCTTTCCGGTGCTGCGCCTGCGCGGTGATTACCTGGCGATCGTGACCCTCGGCTTCGGCGAGATCATCCGCCTGTTCCTGCGTAACCTCACCGACTGGACCGGCGGCCCCAACGGCATCAGCAACATCCCCAAGCCCGAGCTCTTCGGCCTGACCTTCGAACGCCGTGCGGCCGAGGGGATGCAGACCTTCCATGAGTTCTTCGGGTTGGCGTACAACTCGATCAACAAGGTCATCTTCCTCTACCTGGTAGCCCTGCTGCTGGCCCTGCTCGCGCTGTTCGTGATCAACCGCCTGCTGCGCATGCCGATCGGCCGCGCCTGGGAAGCCCTGCGTGAAGACGAGATCGCCTGCCGCGCACTGGGCCTGAACCCCACTGTGATCAAGCTCTCGGCATTCACCCTGGGTGCCTGCTTCGCCGGTTTCGCCGGCAGCTTCTTCGCTGCGCGCCAGGGCCTGGTGACACCGGAGTCGTTCACCTTCATCGAGTCGGCGATCATCCTCGCCATCGTCGTGCTCGGTGGCATGGGTTCACAACTGGGCGTGATTCTCGCGGCCATCGTGATGATCCTGCTGCCCGAGCTGATGCGTGAGTTCAGCGAATACCGGATGCTGATGTTCGGTGCGCTGATGGTGTTGATGATGATCTGGCGTCCGCAAGGCCTGCTGCCTATGCAACGTCCACATTTGGAGCTGCGTCGATGAGCCGCGAAATTCTGCAAGTCAGCGGCCTGAGCATGCGCTTCGGCGGCTTGTTGGCGGTCAACGGCGTGGCCCTGACCGTCAAGGAAAAGCAAGTGGTGGCGCTGATCGGCCCGAACGGCGCCGGCAAGACCACGGTGTTCAACTGCCTGACCGGCTTCTACAAGCCCAGCGGCGGCACCATCCTGCTCGATGGCCAGCCGATCCAGGGCCTGGCCGGCCACCAGATCGCCCGCAAGGGCGTGGTGCGTACCTTCCAGAACGTGCGCCTGTTCAAGGAAATGACCGCGCTGGAGAACCTGCTGATCGCCCAGCACCGGCACTTGAACACCAACTTCTTCGCCGGCCTGTTCAAGACCCCGAGCTTCCGCCGCAGCGAGAAGGAGGCCATGGAGCGCGCGCAGTACTGGCTGGAGAAGGTCAACCTGACCGAGTTCGCCAACCGTACCGCCGGCACCCTCGCCTACGGCCAGCAACGCCGCCTGGAAATCGCCCGCTGCATGATGACCCAGCCACGGATCATCATGCTCGACGAACCAGCAGCGGGCCTTAACCCGAAAGAGACCGAAGACCTCAAGGCACTGATCGCCTATCTGCGCGAGTCACACAACGTCACCGTGCTGCTGATCGAGCACGACATGAAGCTGGTGATGAGCATTTCCGACCATATCGTGGTGATCAACCAGGGCACCCCCCTGGCAGATGGCACGCCGGAGCAGATTCGCGACAATCCTGAAGTGATCAAGGCTTATCTGGGGGAAGCGTAAATGCTGAAGTTCGAGAACGTTTCCACCTTCTACGGCAAGATCCAGGCGCTGCACAGCGTCAACGTGGAGATCAACCAGGGCGAGATCGTCACCTTGATCGGCGCCAACGGCGCGGGCAAATCGACGCTGCTGATGACCTTGTGCGGCTCGCCGCAGGCCCAAAGCGGCAGCATCAAGTACCTGGGTGAAGAGCTGGTTGGCCAGACCTCTTCGCACATCATGCGCAAGAGTATCGCCGTGGTCCCGGAAGGGCGCCGCGTGTTCGCCCGCCTGACGGTCGAAGAAAACCTCGCCATGGGCGGTTTCTTCACCGACAAGGGCGACTACCAGGAGCAGTTGGACAAAGTCCTGCAGCTGTTCCCGCGCCTGAAGGAGCGTTACATCCAGCGTGGCGGCACCATGTCCGGTGGCGAGCAGCAGATGCTCGCCATTGGCCGGGCGCTGATGAGCAAGCCCAAGCTGTTGCTGCTCGACGAACCTTCGCTGGGCCTGGCGCCGATCATCATCCAGCAGATCTTCGACATCATCGAACAGCTGCGCCGCGATGGCGTGACCGTTTTCCTGGTGGAGCAGAATGCCAACCAGGCACTTAGGGTCGCTGACCGCGCTTATGTGCTTGAAAATGGTCGGGTGGTTATGTCAGGCACAGGAACTTCTATGCTTAACGATAGCGGAGTGAAAGAAGCCTATTTGGGGGGGTGAGGTCGGTGCGGTCTCAGACCGCACCGCTTTTTTATAGTTTCAAATTCCGGAATGTACAGGTGCTTTAATTTGACGCATAACAAAAGAAGTGCACACATCTTTAACACCAACAAAAGAGTTAATATACTCCCTCATAAACTCATTAAAATGAGCGAGATCTGGCGCCCTTATTGTTAACTGATAATCATAGCCGCCCGATATGCAATGACATGCAACCACTTCTTCATGACAAGTGACTGACTGCTCAAACTTAGTCATACTAGTCATATCTTTTTGCGTAAGGGACACTTGAACGTAAGCAGTAATCGCGTAGCCTAATTTTTCATAGTCGATATCTGCGTGATAACCACGGATAACGCTAGTCTCTTCCAACCGCTTCACACGCCTCCAACAAGGTGAGGCGCTCAGGCTAACGAGCTCAGCGAGCTCAGCGCTCGAAAGCCGACCATTACGCTGCAGAGCGGTTAGAATCTCCCGATCGAGACGATCAAGCTTAGGTTTTGAAACGCTCATTCTAGCTTCTCCATGATCGCAACTTGATCACTCTAAAATACCACTGATCCGTGCGCAATTTTAGCACAATCCAAATCTCGCCACAGGATACATTAGAAACACTCAAAGAAGATCAGGTTTCCCACATGCAAAGCCTCAGTCAGACCTCATTGCATAATGCTCTAGCATTTGCTGCAGCATTAGTAGTCAGCGCGGGTGTGTTTTTTACACTTTACTCGTACGCGAGCCCATGCCTGGCAATTAGCACAGCATTAATTTCTGGAATTTTTTTATATTTCTACACCACATCCCCTATAACAAAAGAATTCAGCAAACTGATAAGCGTAGATAGACATGAGCACTGAAACATTTACCGCGTATGCAATCACCTGCTTACTCATTAGCTTGGCACCTGGTGCAGGCGTAATCTCTTCAATTTCAACTCGCCTGAATAAAGGGTTCACTTGTAGCCTCTGGAACCTTGCAGGTCTGGAGTGTGCCCTTTCACTCCAAATCATTGCGGTAATTTGCGGTTTAGGTGCAGTACTGGCCTCTTCAGAGGTTGCAATTTCCGTAGTAAAATGGGGGGGAGCAGCATACCTCCTCTATCTGGCGTTTAGTCAGTTCAGATCCGCATCAACTACTGGTCTTGAAAAACAGATCAATCACAGCTCATCGGGTTTCGATATTTTCGCAAAAGGTTTATTAACGAATCTCAGCAACCCCAAGGCCATGATTTTCATTTTGGCTCTTTTGCCACAATTTATTGACCTGCGAGAATCTATCGTGAGTCAGTATACAATCATGGGAATAACCATGATCGGCATTGATGCAGCAGTAATGATCTTCTATACCTTCATTGCAAGCAAGGCCACGAACCTTATAAGCAATGAAATTGCCATGAAAAGAATAAATCAAGCGTTCGGAACATGTTTCGCAGCCATGGCAACAATGATTTGCCTCGTAAAAATCTAGTTGAATCATCATGCATACCAATATAATACAGTCGGATACAACGCAGCATAATTTTGCAAAGGCAAAATAGACAGACCAAATAAACCAAATTGGCGAAATGAACGTCTCAAAAAAATAAAAAAAACAAAGCGTTATTGCAATACTCATTCCGAGTGCAATTGCTATTTTATGAGTCAACTATCAGCACTTGGCAGTTACCTCAACCGCTTGATGACAGAAGGCAATTATTGAGTGATGAGCCCTGAAAACAGTGAAATCTTAAGACTTGTAACTGTACTTATTGCTCTAGTTGTACTCTGCCACACTCGACGCCGACCTTAAATACTCACGATTTATTTCACCATGACAATCACAAAAAATGGAGTCATCATGAGTAAACCATCCTTTGTAAGCAGTTCAGAACGCAATCTTTCGCCTGTATCTATCCAGAGCCTTCGTCCTTCCTACATTCGCGAGGTGGCAAATGCTGGGATGCACAATAAAGACGTTATAGCATTTTGGTTCGGGGAGTCTACCTACGCCACTCCTACGCAGATCTCCGACAAAGCCATTTCTGCAATTACAAGCGGCGAAACATTTTACACTCAGAACCTTGGACTTCCTCAGCTTCGCCAAGAGCTTAGTAGTTACATTTCTAAATTACACGGACATACTGAGCCTGACAAAATCGCCGTCACAAGCGCTGGCGTCAGTGCAATTATGCTAGCTGCCCAATCAGTAATGGAAAAAGGTGACAAAGTTGTCGCACTGGTCCCCCTTTGGCCAAATATTGTAGAAATACCGAAAATCCTAGGCTGCCAAGTCGAGTGTGTATCTTTGAATTTCAATGGCGGTAGTTGGGGGCTTGATCTCGACTTGTTGCTAACAGCACTTACGCCTGACGTAAAAGCGGTATTGATAAATTCACCTAACAACCCCACCGGCTGGACGATGTCAAGAGCAGAACAAATTTCCCTGGTGGAGCATTGCCGCAAGCACAACATATGGATTATTTCAGATGAAGTATATGAACGCCTACACTATGAATCTGAAGAACCTGCTTCCCCATCATTTATAGATATTACAGACCGCAACGAGCGTATAATCTGTATCAACTCCTTCTCCAAAAGCTGGCTCATGACAGGATGGAGACTCGGATGGATCGTTGCACCGACAGACATCGTTATAAACCTAGAAAAACTGATTGAGTACAACACATCTTGCGCCCCGGCCTTTATCCAACTTGCAGGTGTTGAAGCACTGAAACACAGTGAAAAAGACGTGGCCGAATTCAGGTCAAAACTCAGGCAATCACGAGATTTTCTTGTAACTGAACTTAGTTCGATACTTCAAGAGCCTATAGCAAGTCCACAAGGCGCTATGTATTTATTTTTCCCATCTCCAAGTCAGGACGGCAGCCTTAGTTTCTGTAAGCGCCTAGTCAGTGAGTCAGGATTAGGTCTCGCACCAGGGCTTGCCTTTGGCTCAGATGCAGACAAATTCCTTAGATGGTGCTATGCGTGCGAGCGCACCAAATTGGAAGAAGGCCTTGAACGCTTTCAAAAATTTCTTAATCGCTAATCTAAGTTAAGCTTTTAGCAGGACAACCAAATGAAACTATCTTATCGAGACATAACTGCCTTAGGCTTTATGACCTTCGCGCTGTTTGCCGGGGCCGGAAATATAATATTCCCACCAATGATTGGGCTACTGGCAGGTGAAAACGTCTGGATTGCTGCTTGCGGTTACTTTTTCACAGCAGTGGGCCTACCCGTCATTACAATAATTGCGCTCGCCAGATTCGATGGATCTATTGATCAGCTCTCTGCCCCTCTTGGAAAACCCGCTGCACGTACGCTAGCAATAATCTGTTTCCTTTCCATAGGACCATTTTTCGCTGTCCCCAGAACTGCTACAGTCTCTTTTGAAATAGGACTCAAACCTTGGCTAGGCGACTCTGCAAGCCTGTTGCCTTTGTACAGCGCCATATACTTCGCAGTAGTTTTACTGTTTTCACTTTACCCGAACCGCCTGTTAGATACAGTAGGGCGCGGTCTCGCACCCGTAAAAATCTTGGCATTAGCAGTCCTAGGCATCGGTGCCTTTATTTGGACGATCGGAGACCCAAGCCTGCCAGTAGCTCCATATGACTCATCCGCATTTCAAAAAGGCGTAACAGAAGGCTATCTGACTATGGATGCCTTAGCAGCACTTGTGTTCGGGGCCATTGTAGTCAACGCTATCAAAAGTCGGGGCATAACTTCTAAACAAGAAATCCTCAAATACAGCTGTATCGCTGCCTGCATTGCAGGACTAGGCTTATCATTAGTTTATGCTAGCCTCTTCAAACTCGGATTAAACAGCAGTACCCTAGCAGAGGGAGCAACCAATGGGGCAACACTCATCAGTCATTATGTAAGCCACACCTATGGCCAAAAAGGCTATATCTTGCTATCGCTCCTAATTATTATAGCCTGCTTAGTTACAGCAATTGGCGTTATTGCAGCATGCGCCACCTACTTCGCCGGCATCTTGCCGTATAGCTATAAAGCCATCACCATCACCCTCACTGCCGGCGCACTGATTATATCAAATTTTGGACTAAGCAAAATAATTAGCTACTCAGTACCCGTATTGACCACAATTTATCCGCCGTGTATTGCCCTGGTAGTTTTTAGCTTGATATCGCACAAATTCAAAGAACCAAAGCGTATTATAGCACCAGCCGCACTTTGTTCGCTTCTATTTGGCGTAATAGACGGCGCCAATGCATTTGGCTTGAACATCCCATCGCTTAAGTTTTTAGTAGCTTCGCTGCCTCTTTCAGAGGCAAATCTCAGCTGGCTAGTACCAACCACTATCATTTTCATCATTGCATGTACTCTTGACCAGATAAGTTCCACTCGACCGACGCGCTCCCCCCATCCCGAGGATGCCGTATGACCCAGCACCGACTTTAAATTTCAGTGAGTCTGGCTGCCTCGTGGCAGTCCAGATTTAGAATCTATAGAGGCCGCGACAGACATCATTTAGTGTCTAGCTCCACATCAAAATGCTAGGGCACCACCCCCGTTATTTGATACAGAACCATTACTCGCCAGGTAGTGGAAGCCCTACCATTTCACGTAAATAGCCGAAGATTGCATTAGCCGCACCTGCAGGAAACTGCAACTTTCAAGTTGCGGACCACTGTAGCCCCTGATGCTACTCCAGGCGTATCAGTACAGTTTCAGCTATTTCTGAGGCGTAACGGCCGCGACGATACATCCCGCGAAGTCAACTGCCCCCGACTCTACTCGGAAGGCACGGTTTGGCGTCAAATCATATGACCCGCCCAGATCCCCTGCCCCACCAATTCTGATGCGAGCTGCACGAAAGTATCGCCGACGTGCCGGGTCGCCAAGCTAACACGCCGGTCCGCTGGCGTGACCATCACTAGCCTTCGCATGGGCGTTGGGTCCACCAACGGAGCGGCGCTAAGCGTCCCCCCCTGCACGTGGGCATAGATTGGAGCGAGCGGTAAGGTAGTCAATCCGAAGCCATGCCTCACCAGGTCGATCATCGCGCCGAAGGAATCCACTTCAACCTGCGTGATGATCTTAACCCCTACCTCTGCCAAGCATTCATCGATGATCTTGCGCAGCCCATGTCGGGCACTGGGTAGCACAACCTGCTGATCACCAATGCTCGCAAAACGCACGGGGCTGTCCATTCTCAGCCCCGCTTCCGGCGGCCCGACTAGCACCAAGCTTTCCATCATCACCGGCACGATACGCAAGCTGTGACGAGGCTCTAGGTCGTATGAGATTGCGAGTTCAAGCTCGCCTCGCTGAAGCCAGTCGAGCAAATAACCACTGAAGGCCGAAGAAAAACGGATGGACAAGTCTGGGTGCGCCTCGCGAATACGCTTGACCAGGGGGACTGTGACAATTTCGGCGATGGTCGGTGGGGTGCCTACCGCCACTGAGCCGCGCAAGCTGGCGCCGCCGCCGGCTACGGTGCATCGAATGGCCTCTAGCTCGTTCATGATCCGGCTTGCGTGCAATAGAACTTCATTGCCCGCGTCAGTCAGGAGCATGCCTCTGCCATGGCGTTCGAACAGGTATACACCCAACTCTTTTTCCAACTGCTGTATCTGCCGGCTGAGCGCCGGCTGGGCAATATGCAGGCGTTCTGATGCCTTGCTCAAGCTTCCCAATTCGGCCACGTGGATAAGGGTTTTGAGCTGAACGACATCCACGGGCATAACCACGCTTATTGAAAGGGTCAACTTCCGAGTCTAACCAGAGCTGTGCCCATCGGCTATAGGCATGCGTGGAAAAGACAAGAGCCATGAGAATTTCGACTTAAAACCGTGCCACAGGTATGCCAAACCAGCATATCTAAAAGACAAAAATGGTATTCGTCGTCGTACCTCCTGACAGCCATGATGAACGGAAATAAAAGCAGCACTGGAGACACCCATGTCATCGCAAGAAGCTGAACAAAGCTGGCAAGAAGACGTTTTCCGCGTCCTCAAGGCTCACGACGTCAAGCATGTCGTATTCGTCCCGGACGCCGGCCACTCGGCGGCCATCCGCATGTCCTATCAGGATCCCGATATCAAGGCAGTCGTCCTTACTACCGAAGAGGAAGGTATTGGCTACCTGGCCGGCGCGTGGCTCGGCGGCGAGCGTGGCGCACTGTTGATGCAGTCAAGTGGTGTAGGCAATTGCATCAACACCCTTGCCTTGCAGAACTGCGCCGGCTTCCCACTGCTGATGGTGGTCACCATGCGCGGCGACTGGGCCGAGTTCAACGCCTGGCAGAACCCGATGGGGCAAGCCACCGAGGCTTCCCTGCAACTGATGAAGGTGATGACCTGGCGGGCAGACAAGCCCGAAGACGTCGCGCCGCTGCTCCATGGCGCGGCCACCATGGCATTCAACGGCGATTCCGCCACTGCCCTGCTGCTGGGTCAGCGCCTGATCGGAGAAAAGAAATGGGTCAAGTAAGCGCTAGCCACACCCTGTGCCGCCGTGAAGTAGTCCGCACCCTGCTCGCCGGTCGCAAGGACGTGCTGGTGGTGACCGGCCTGGGCTCTGCGTCCTACGACGTGATGGCCGCCGGTGACCACGACGGCAACTACTACCTCTGGGCCGCAATGGGCAGCGCCATCACCGTGGGCCTGGGCCTGGCAAATGCCCAGCCGGAAAAATCGGTCGTGGTGATTACCGGTGACGGTGAGCTGCTGATGGGCTTTGGTGCGCTGGCCACCGTGTCACTGCAAAAACCGGCCAACCTGACCATCGTGGTGCTGGACAACGGCCACTTCGGTGAAACGGGCATGCAGGTCAGCCATGCCGGCTTCGGCATCAAGCTCGACCAGGTCGCACAAACCTGCGGCTTCTGTTGGACCAGTGAAATTCGCCAGATGGAAGGCGTGCATGACCTGCGCGAACGCTTCGCCAGCCGTGAAGGGGTGAAACTGGCCACCGTCAAGATCAAGGCGGAGAACCCGCCGCGGGTGCTCCCGCCGCGCGACGGTCACTACATCAAGAACCGCTTCCGCGCTGCCCTCGGCTTCCAGCCTCTCTGACCGCGTTAGGAGCAGGTTTGCAGCGGAACCACGACGACGCTGCAAACCTGCCTCGCCTGGAGAACAATAATGAGCGACTACTATAACGAAGAACTCAATGCCATCCGTGAAGGCGTGCGCGCCTTGTGTGGCGACTTCCCTGCCGAGTACTGGCGCAAGATTGATGAGGAAAAAGGCTTTCCAGAGGCCTTCGTCAAAGCCATGACCGACGCTGGCTGGCTCTCGGCGATGATCCCTGAGGAATATGGCGGTTCGGGCCTGGGCTTGGGCGAGGCCTCGGTGATCCTCGAGGAAGTCAACCGCTGTGGGGGCAACTCCGGCACCATTCACGGTCAGATGTACAACATGTTCACGCTGCTGCGTAACGGTAGTGAGGAGCAAAAAAACTACTATCTGCCAAAGCTGGCCAGCGGCGAGCTGCGCCTGCAGTCGATGGGCGTCACCGAGCCCACCACCGGCACCGACACCACCAAGATCAAGACCACTGCCGTGCGCAAGGGCGACAAGTACGTGATCAACGGTCAGAAGGTGTGGATCTCGCGCATCCAGCACTCCGACCTGATGATCCTCCTGGCCCGCACCACGCCGCTCGCCGAGGTGAAGAAGAAATCCGAAGGCATGTCGATCTTCCTCGTCGACCTGCGCGAAGCCATCGGCAACGGCCTAACCGTGCAGCCGATCGCCAACATGGTCAACCACGAGACCAATGAGCTGTTCTTCGACAACCTGGAGATCCCTGCCAGCAGCTTGATCGGCGAAGAAGGCAAAGGCTTCCGTTACATCCTTGACGGCCTCAATGCCGAGCGCACCCTGATCGCCGCCGAATGCATCGGTGATGGTCGCTGGTTCGTCGAGAAGTCCAGCCAGTATGCCCGCGACCGCGTGGTGTTTGGCCGCCCGATCGGACAAAACCAAGGTGTACAGTTCCCGATCGCCGAGGCGCATATCGAGATCGAAGCCGCCGACCTGATGCGCTGGCGTGCCTGTGAAGAATACGACAGCGGCAAGAACGCCGGTGCTGCCGCCAACATGGCCAAGTACCTGGCCGCCAAGGCCAGCTGGGAAGCCGCCAACGCCTGCCTGCAAACCCACGGTGGCTTCGGCTTTGCCAATGAATACGACGTCGAACGCAAGTTCCGCGAGACCCGCCTGTACCAGGTTGCGCCGATCTCGACCAACCTGATCCTGTCGTATGTCGCCGAGCACCTGCTGGAGTTGCCACGCTCGTTCTGACCGAAGTCGCCCCTTGTCGCCCAGGCGGCAGGGGCCTGCCATGACAAGAGAGATAATAACCATGAGCCAGCCCACGGGCATCCGCCCTCTCGACGGTATCACCGTCATCAGCCTCGAACATGCCATCGCCGCGCCCTTCTGCACCCGTCAACTGGCCGACCTCGGCGCCCGGGTGATCAAGGTTGAACGGCCGGGTGTCGGCGACTTTGCGCGTGGTTACGACCAGCGAGTCAATGGTCTGGCTTCACACTTCGTCTGGACCAACCGCTCCAAGGAAAGTCTTTCACTTGACCTCAAGCAGGAGCTCGCCGGCGACATTCTCGACCAGCTCATGGAACAGGCTGATGTACTGGTGCAAAACCTGGCACCGGGCGCCGCTGCGCGGTTGGGCCTGTCGTTTGAAGCACTGCACGCGCGCTTCCCGAAATTGATCGTCTGCGACATTTCAGGTTATGGCGCCGGTGGCCCCTACGAGCAGAAGAAGGCCTACGACCTGCTGATCCAGAGCGAAGGCGGGTTTCTTTCGGTAACCGGCGGCCCGGGCGACGATCAGATGGCCAAGGCGGGCAACTCGATTGCCGACATCGCCGCCGGCATGTACGCCTATACCGGCGTGCTCTCCGCCCTGCTGCTGCGTGGCAAGACAGGTGAAGGTAGCCATGTCGACGTGTCGATGCTGGAGAGCCTGGTGGAGTGGATGAACTATCCGCTGTACTACGCCTATGAAGGTGCAACGCCGCCGCCTCGTGCGGGCGCGGCACACGCCACCATCTACCCCTACGGCCCCTTCCCTACTGGCGATGGCAACACCATCATGCTCGGGTTGCAGAACGAGCGTGAATGGCGGCTGTTCTGCGAGCAGGTCCTGCTCCAGCCGGAGCTTGCCGACGATGAGCGCTTTTCGGCCAACTTCAAGCGGGTGGAAAACCGCGACACCTTGCGCGCACTGATCATCGAAGCGTTCGCCGCACTCGACTTCAACACCGTGATCGCCCGCCTCGACACAGCCAGCATCGCCAACGCCCGCGTTAACGACATGCAGGGCGTCTGGCAGCACCCACAACTTCAGGCCCGCGAGCGCTGGCGGCACGTGGCGACGCCCAACGGCAGTATTCCCAGCCTGCTCCCCCCCGCCAGCAGCAACGCCTTCAGCCCTCGCATGGATGCCGTGCCAGACCTGGGTGAGCACAGCGCGAGCATTCTCGCCCAGCTCGGCCTGTCTGCCGAACGTATTGAGGAACTGCGCAATTGTGGGGTCATCTGACCCCTCTTTTTTGCAGTTTTGGAACCATAATCGAGAGTCAAACTGCCCATGAAAATGATGGTCGCAATCAAGCGTGTGGTCGACTACAACGTCAAGGTTCGCGTCAAAGCGGACCACTCCGGCGTCGACCTGGCTAACGTCAAGATGTCCATGAACCCCTTCTGCGAAATCGCCGTGGAAGAAGCCGTGCGCCTGAAAGAGGCAGGCGTTGCGACCGAGATCGTCGTCGTTTCCGTCGGCCCGACCACTGCCCAGGAGCAATTGCGTACCGCACTGGCCCTGGGTGCTGACCGCGCGATCCTGGTAGAAGCCGCGGACGAGCTGAACTCCCTGGCGGTGGCCAAGGCGCTGAAAGCCGTTGTCGACAAAGAGCAGCCTCAGCTGGTCATCCTTGGCAAGCAGGCCATCGACAGCGACAACAACCAGACCGGCCAGATGCTGGCCGCGCTGACCGACTATGCCCAGGGCACCTTCGCCTCCAAGGTGGAAGTGGCTGGCGACAAGCTGAACGTCACCCGTGAAATCGATGGCGGCCTGCAGGCCATATCGCTGAACCTGCCAGCCATCGTCACCACCGACCTGCGCCTGAACGAGCCGCGCTATGCGTCGCTGCCGAACATCATGAAGGCCAAGAAGAAGCCGCTGGAGACCGTTACTCCAGACGCGCTGGGCGTTTCCCTCGCCTCCACCAACAAGACCCTGAAAGTTGAAGCGCCGGCTGCCCGCAGCGCTGGCATCAAGGTCAAGTCGGTGGCCGAACTGGTCGAGAAGCTGAAGAACGAAGCGAAGGTAATCTAAATGACTATCCTAGTTGTCGCTGACCTTCTACAAGGTCCGGAAAACGGTGCCGTTGCACCGGCTACCCTGAACACTGTCGATGCCGCCGCCAAGGTGGGTGGGGACGTCCACGTACTGATCGCTGGCCAAGGTGTTGGTGGCGTGGCTGAAGCTGCCGCCAAGATCGCTGGGGTGGCTAAAGTGCTGGTTGCAGACAATGCGGCCTACGCTCACCTGCTGCCCGAGAACGTCGCGCCGCTGATCGTTGCTCTTGTGACAGAAAGCGGGGCCAAGGGTTACAGCCACGTGCTGGCCCCAGCCACCACCAATGGCAAGAACATCCTCCCGCGTGTTGCCGCACTGCTCCATGTCGACCAGATCTCCGAGATCATCTCGGTCGAGTCGGCCGACACCTTCAAGCGCCCGATCTATGCCGGTAATGCCATCGCTACCGTGCAGTCCAGCGCTGCCATCAAGGTGATCACCGTGCGTACCACCGGTTTCGACCCGGTGGCCGCTGAAGGTGGCTCGGCTTCGGTTGAAGCCATCGCTGCTGCCCACGATGCCGGCACATCGAAGTTCGTCGGCGAAGCGCTGGCCAAGTCCGATCGCCCTGAGCTGACCGCTGCCAAGATCGTCGTTTCCGGCGGCCGTGGCATGGGCAACGGTGACAACTTCAAGCACCTGTACACCCTGGCCGACAAGCTCGGCGCCGCCGTTGGTGCCTCGCGCGCCGCGGTCGATGCAGGCTTCGTGCCGAACGACATGCAGGTTGGCCAGACTGGCAAGATCGTCGCTCCGCAGCTGTACATCGCGGTCGGCATCTCGGGTTCGATCCAGCACCTGGCCGGCATGAAAGACGCCAAGGTGATCGTCGCGATAAACAAGGATGAAGAGGCACCGATCTTCCAGGTGGCCGATTACGGCCTGGTGGCAGATCTGTTCGACGCCGTCCCGGAACTCGCCAGCCATCTTTGATCAGACGAGGACACGCACAATGACCAAACAAGACCTCAGCGCCTGGATCGGCCGCACCGAAACCAGCCACGACCGTATAACCCACAACCTGGTCAAGCGCATCGCCGCGACCCTGAGCGAGCCGGCACCTGGGCCAGGCGACGCCCTGCCCTTGCTCTGGCACTGGGCGTTCTTCCAGGACACCGTCGACGCTGTGGGCCTGGGCAGTGATGGCCACCCTGCCCGCGGCGGCTTCCTGCCACCCGCAGACAACCGCAACCGCATGTGGGCTGGCAGCCGGCTGGAGTTCATTTCGCCGTTGCTCGTGGAGGCCGAAGTATCGCGCCGCTCGACCATCCTCAACGTACAAGAGAAACACGGCAGGACCGGTTCGTTGCTGTTCGTCACGGTCAAGCACGAGTTTGTTCAAGACGGCCGTAACGTGTTGGTGGAAGAGCAGGATATCGTTTACCGCGAGCCCTCCCCGCCCAAACTCGGCGGCACCGAGGCCGCCCCTGAAGGCGCCTGGCAGGAGACTGTCGAGCCCAATGCGACGTTGCTGTTCCGCTATTCGGCGGTCACCTTCAATGGCCACCGCATCCATTACGACTGGCCTTATGTCACCGAGACAGAAGGCTATTCGGGGTTGGTGGTGCATGGCCCGCTGATCGCTACCCTCAGCCTGCGGGCCTTCCAGCAGGCCAATCCAGATGCACGCGTACATCGCTTCAACTTCCGCGGCTTGCGCCCACTGATTTCACCTGACGCGTTCGAAGTCGGTGGACGTCTGCTGGAAACCGGCAAGGCGCAGGTGTGGGCGACCGCCGCGGCCGGTATGGCGCAATCCGGCGAAGTGGCGTTCAGCACAGGAGCCGCACAATGAGCCAGGCAGTCGTACGCAGTGCCCTGTTCGTCCCGGCGAGCCGGCCGGAACGCATCCCCAAAGCGTTGGCCAGTGGCGCCGATCGGGTGATCGTCGACCTCGAGGACGCCGTCGAAGAGGCCGCCAAGGAGCAGGCCCGGGACAACCTCGAGACGTTTTTGCTAACGCATCCTCAGGCCCAGATACTGGTCCGGGTAAACGCCCCCGAGCACTGGTCGCATGAGGCAGACCTGGCCCTGTGCCAACGTCATGCGGGGGTGCGCGGCATGCTCTTGCCCAAGGCCGAGACCGTCGAGCAGATCCGTTTGGCACACGCGACCGGCAAGCCCGTCTGGCCGATCATCGAAAGCGCACGCGGGCTGGTCGCATTGCCGCAACTGGCGGCGAGCGTCGGCGTCGAGCGGCTGTCTTTCGGCAGCCTTGACCTGGGGCTGGACCTCAACCTGTGCACCGGCAGCGAGGCCGCCGAGCAGGTCCTGGCGCACGCCCGCTACGCCGTCTTGCTGCACACCCGAGTGGCAAGGCTTGCCGCTCCGTTGGACGGCGTGTACCCGTCTATCCAGGACACCGAAGGCCTGCGCCGGCACACCGGGTTCGTGCGTGACATGGGCTTTGGCGGCGCGTTGTGTATCCATCCCAGCCAGGTCAAGGTCATTCACCAGGCATTGCAACCTTCGGCCGCCGAGGTGGACTGGGCGCGGCGAGTGGTTGCGGGCGCCGAAAGCGGCGCCGGCGTGTTCACCCTCGACGGGCAGATGGTCGATGCCCCAGTGATACTGCGTGCTCGTGCCACGCTCGAGCGCATCACGCAAGACGACTGATCAAAACGGTTTCCCCAGGCAGGCTGCCTCCGCAGTTCTGACGGACTCTTGGCAGCCTGCCTGTTTTTTTGCTTGGAGGTAAACAAATGAAAAAGAGCCCTTCACGTAACCGCTGCCGCCGCGCTATCTGCCGGCTACTGCGTGCGCTTTCCAGATTGCCAGCCTATGCCTGAAGCCGCGCGCACACTCGACTGCCCGCATTTTCTGCTGGATGCGGCCGGTGAACTGATGGCGGAGCACGGCTATGGCGCCATGAGCATGCGCCAGCTGGCCGCCCGCGTTGGCCTGCAACCTGGCAGCCTTTACCATCACGTTACGAGCAAGCAAGACTTGCTGTTGGATGTTTTGCTGAACATTCACGCACAGCGACTGGAAGCATGGCGGACGTGCGCTTTCACGCGAGACCTTGAGGGATATCTGCGCTTTCTGCTAGCGCGGCAACGCTCCCATCCCAACGAGGAACTGGTATTAAGACATGAAGCGCGCCATCTGAACAAAACGCAGCGCGCCTGGCTCGATCAGGCGCTGAAGCGTCTGCAGGAGCCGTTGCGCCTATTCGTGAAGAGCTGTGCAACTCGCAACTCCCTCGAGCCTCCGGAGGACTGCAACCTGCACGACGCGATCATTTCGCTGCTAGTTACAGCCGAAAATTTGCGCCAATGTCAAGAACTCATCGATGAAAAAGGGGTAGAAACTTGGCTGCTGAGTACAAGTCAAGTGTTATTACGGCAGGCCCTGCAGCCTTCAGCAATTCCCACATGGTTCGAAGTGACACAAGGACAGCCAGAGAATGAAGACAGCCGCTAGAAATGCTCTTGCAGGGCGGCCTGCCCACCTTCGGCCAACCGATTATCCAGCTGGCCGACTCCAACACCTGCGGAGGCTATCCGCGTCGCCACCAATCGTATAGAACGCACAACGGATGACGCCCATCGACATCGATGGTTATCCCAAACCTCGTCAAGCTGTGCCACAGGAAACGCCTACGCGAACAGGAGCACCGCCCGGGCAATAGCCCAAAATGGCTAAGTTGCTCTATTGGGCCCCGACTCCCGATCAGAAGTCGTTCGTCAACGAAGGAGCAAGAGGCAAAGCGGCCCAGACGATCTGCCTATCGGCGCGGTCAAGATGCCTCATCTCCTTGTGGCACAGTACGCAGGCTAAGTGATCGACTGGCGGTGTGAAGAAAACATCCGCGTTGAGTTCAGGACGATCCTGATAGGCGCGCATCGAGCCTGGTTCCGGCCCACCGGTTTGATCTACTCGTCCTGCGTAACGTTACGTCAGCACTGAGCCTGAAGGCATCGCGTCGAAATATGTCGCGCTCATTTCTCTGATTCTGAACCTATGGATCGGCTAACTGTCACGAACATTGGATCCTTAAAAGGTCTTATTGAAATCAGGCTCGCTAGATAGAGGCATATTCAAGAACAGCCGCCGCCAGCGATTCCAGGACGAACACAGCAGGAGGCTGTGCGCCATGATCTCGATTAAAAGCTCATACCATCCGATTGATGCCGCCATTCTCTGGAGTGACCTCGCAGACCACGAGGATGAAATACTACGGGTTGACCTCTCGCAACCCGGAAGCCTGCTCAAGCACTTTCCACAATGGCCGATTCTGCACGTCTACGCTGAGTGCATCTACGACGCTATTGTCAGCGGAGAGTTGCCCGCAACCTGTCTGGGCCGTCCGATTACCGCAGAGCACCAAATACACCGCCAGTACTGGTCCATTCGCCGTGCTGATCTATTGGTTTGGTTCGCACGCAATTACCCAGACAACAAGCCCGCATTCTTATTTTCGCGAACGCCCCACCATCCGGAATGCGTCAGCCTGAGTGCTCATTTGGTACAACAAGCAGAGCTAGCTGCTGCTGAGCGCACGATCGACAAGCTGCGCGACGAGCTTGCAGCAAGGGTTGAAGAGGTGGCAACGCTCACTGCGTGTAACAGCGAGCTGACAGCGCGACTTGAGGCCCAGGGCATTCCCTCGGAGGCCTCTGAAGGTACGCACAATATGCTCGTTGGCACCATGCTGGAAGTGACATTGGGGAAATCCAAAGACGGCCGTGTGCAATCGATCTACACGTCCCAGAGCGCTCTGGTCGAAGAGATTACCCGACGGTTTCCGGGTCAGCCCGGTCTGAGCAAAAGTACCCTTGATCGGAGATTTGCCGACGCGCGACGCTATTTGGCCCAAGCCACACAGGGCTAACGCAAGATTGTCAGGCAATGCTCGGCATTGCCTGACAATGTTTTTTCTCCCGCATCGACCTTCACTGACTGTCACATCCCACTGCGCACCACATGGTGCTACGGAGTGACATCATGCAACCTGCCAGCCCTGCCGCAGTTTCCGTCGACCGCCACATCATGCGCCGCGATGAGGTGGAACAGAAAACCGGCTTCAAGCGTTCGCATATCTACAACCTGATGAAGGCCGGACAATTCCCCCTGTGCCGACGCATTGGCACGCGTGCCGTCGGTTGGGATTCAGTGGAGATCGAGCAGTGGGTTCAGGATCGACTGTCAGTGAGGGAGTAGCCCATGAACGTCCTCTCGCTGATATCGACCAAGGGCGGCGCGGGCAAGACCACCGTCGCCGCCAACCTGGGTGGACTGCTTGCCGACGCTGGGCTGCAGGTGTTGCTGCTCGACCTCGACAGCCAACCGACGTTGTCCAGCTACTACGCCTTGAGCACCCCGCGTGAAGTCGGTAGCTACGAACTCATCGCCCAGCGGCTCACGGCCGTTGAGCAAGTCGTCAGCACCACAGTCATCCAGCACCTCGACCTGATCGTGTCCAACGATCGCGCCGGGCACATCAGCACCCTGCTGTTACATGCCCCTGATGGCCGCCTGCGGCTACGCAATCTCATGCCCGCCTTCCAGGATCACTACGATGTGCTCATTATCGATACCCAGGGCGCACGTAGCGTGGTGGTGGAGATGGTTATTCTCGCTTCCGATTGCGCCCTGTGCCCGGTCCCACCAGAAATGCTTGCTGCGCGCGAGCTGCGCCGTGGCACGCTGGGGCTGTTCGAGGAGTTGGAGCCGTATCGCTACCTAGGTGTCGCGTTGCCGGCGGTGAAGCTGTTGCTCAACCAGGTCAATGCCAACCGCCGCGATACCCGCTTGATAACTCAGAGCCTGAGGGCATCCTTCCAAGCGGATCCCCATGTCAGCGTCTGTAGCACGGTGATTCCCGACCGGGTGGCCTACCTCAATGCCGCTTCGATGGGGCTGCCTGCGCACCGAGTCGAGCCCATCCCACCCCCAGGCAGCCGCGGACCTTGCGCTGCGCAGGTCATGCGTGCGCTGGCGATCGAGCTGCTCCCGCAGTGGGCTGAGCGAATTGTCGCCTCGGGCGCGCACGTATCCGGCCAACCGCCTGCTGGCGGCCGTCGACTGATCCGTCGCGCCTGATCGGAGATTGTGTGATGAAGCCGCCAACTTCCGATGACATCACGCGTCAATTGCAGCAGGCGCATTTCCCAGAAAAACACGGCCGTGCCATCACGGCCGTGCCGGTCGGCGACACGCCGATGGTGGTTAGCCTTGAACAACTGCGCCCTTATGAGCTGAACCCACGCGTAATCCGTAACCCGCTGTATGACGAGCTGAAAGCCTCGATCCGCGGACGCGGCCTGGACCAGCCGCCCGCAATCACCCGGCGTCCGGACGAGCAGCACTTCATCATCCGGAACGGTGGCAACACGCGCTTGAGCATCCTCGGTGAGCTCTGGCAGGAGACCCATGAGGAGCGTTTTTTCCGCATCCATTGCCTGTTCCGTCCTTGGCAGTCCGAGTCGCATGCCTTGCTCGGACACCTGGCCGAGAGTGATTTGCACGGCCAGCTCACCTTCATCGAACGGGCGCTCGCCGTCGCAAGACTCAAGGACATGCTTCAGGAGCCGGACAAATCCCTCAGTCAGCGCGAGCTCTCCGCGCGCTTGAGCCAGGATGGCTACCCGATCTCACAGTCCCATATCAGTCGGATGTTCGATGCGCTCGAGTACTTGCTGCCAGCAATTCCACAGGTGCTGTATGCCGGTCTGGGCAAACCCGCCATCGAACGGCTCATCAGCTTGCGGCGCCGGGCGGAATCGGTCTGGAACCAGTATTTCGGTGACGCTCATGAGTTTGCATTGTTATGGTTTGCAGTGCTATCGGCGTTCGACGGTGAAAAGCCCGAGTTGGATTCGAGCGAGCTGCAGGACGAACTGATTGCGAAAATGGCGGTGACTTTGAAGCAAACACCGCGCCTGCTGGCCTTAGACATGCACCAGGAGCCGCGCCTCTCGCCCCCGCGCTTGAACACTGTTCAAGCTCCGTCGCAGGAACCACCAGGCGAGGCCTCACGACAGCCATCTGCCTTCGAAGACGTCTCTGAAACAGTGGATGAGTTGCCCAGCCCAGATCATGCGGGGAGTAGTAGCGATACCACCGCGGCGCAAGAACCACGCCTCCCAAGCATACGCCAGGCGCTGAACGACGACCCTCTTTCAGCGATGCCGCAAGACGCCATGCAAAGCGCTCAAGCATCAGTCTGTCCCTCTTTGTCACGCCGGCCTTCGCAGGATGAGATCAGCAATTTGCGGGACAAATGCGCCGCGCTGGCGGCCGATCTCGCCGCGTACGCCGACGCCAGTGCCATGGTCGGTCCCTGTGCAGATGGCCTCGGGTTCAGCCTGTCACCGGATCACATTGAGTTGCTCAGCCCGCGACACACCGGCATTCAGCTGCTGCTCTCCGCCTTGCTGCGCCTGCAGGATGAGGTGACCTGGCACCAACGTCAGCAAATACCGGCCGCGCTGTTCGGCCAGTTGCTAATCGGCGCCTATGAAATGCCGTTCCCCGAACGCCCTGCCCTGACGATCGGCCTTGAGCGACTGCCCGACGCCCAATTGGAGCAGCTCTTCACGCTGATCCGTCACGCCCGACGGTTGATCGAGCTGACGCTGTCGCCCACTCGCTAACGTGAGGAGCAACCTCATGACCACAACCTTTAATTTGTTGAACCACGCCATGTTGAATCAGGTGCTGCATGAGCTGCGCCATGGCCGTCTGCAGCGCTGCAAGGCCCTGGGTCTGACCGATGAAGACATTGAGGTGCTTCAGTCGTTGCCGCCCACCACCCTCTCCCACTTGGCGCACTCGTCAATTGCCTGGGTCGAGGTGAAAGTCGACACGACCGTGCTGCGACGGCTCATCGCCCAGGCCGACCGTGACGAGCAGAACGAGGGACTGATCAACCGGGCACTCAAATTGGGTGCGAGCTCCAACATCATGTACCGCTGCTTCGGCCTGGACCATTCGGAAACCGCACTGCGGCGCCGCGTGCTTAAGATCGAGACCCACCGCGGCCGACCGGTTCAGCTCAGCGAAGCTCAGGAGCACGCCGTATGGAACCGCTGGAGCCAGCTGCGTGCGGAAGATCCGGAAAACGATCCGCTGGACACGATGATGATGCTGGCGGAGGAACAGCTTATCAGCCTGACCCTGGTCTGGCAGCAGGTCGAATTGTACGGAGGTACGCCATGCTGAGCTTCTACGAGGTCGACTGGCAGGATGTTGTGCGCCAGTGCTACGACGCGCTCCGGCGCCGTCTCGAGTGGCAGGCGACGCAGGCCCAGCTGCAGGCGGCCACGGAGGAGCCCGCGCTGCGCACGATCTACTACGGCGACAACAATCCTTTACCCCAGGCATTGCTGCTCGATCGCCGCCTGACCCCGCTGGAGCGCAATACCTGGCAGGTGCTGCGCTGGCTGATCACCGAGCGCCAGGTAAAAACGCCGCGTTATCAGGATCTGCAGCCCTACCTGGCAACGAGTCCTTGTGGCACCCAGGCGTCGCGTGAAACGATCGCCCGCGCGCTCAACGTCCTCCGGACGACCCGCTGGCTCAGCCTGGTCGAACGTACGCGCGATGCGCAAGGCTGCCTGCGTGGCTGCGTCTACGTGCTGCATGGCGATCCGTTGACCCCGGCGGAACAGCTAGAATTGGACGCCGGCTATGCGGCGCTGCTACAGCAAAACCTCACCCATGCGACCAAAGGCGTACGTGAGGTGACGCAGCATGTGTTTGCGGAAATCCAGGCCGACCCGCAGGTCGCACAGGTCGACAAGGAGAAACTCGTCTCACCTAGGCCGTCGGCGCAACAACAGGTGCTGCAGCTTTCGAGCGAGGCTGCAAACAATTCCGAACCAAGCGAACACCACACCGTTCGGAATTCTGAACTCTCGCCAACCGATTCCAAACTCTGCGGCAAGTCGCCGGATTCGGCTGTGATTCGGAATGCCGACGCCGACTGTACAGTACAGAAAGTCAAAAGCAAAAAAAATACGGTACTGGCGCAGGTGGAGTTTGGACGAGCGCGATGGCCTGAGGATCTACCCCTCAACCCGACCGAGCGACGCATGGCCTCCCAGGCGATGCGTCAGCTCGAACCCGAACAGCAACAAGCGGTCATCAACGAAGCAGCGGTGCGCTGCGCCCGCGGTGAGATCCGAAAACCGATCGCCTACCTGATGGGCCTGATCAAGCGTGCCTGCCAAGGGGAGTTCACCCTGTGGGCCGCTCGCGCCGAGACGGCACCCGCAGCGTCCGTACCTTCGCCGGCGTTGAACCCGAAAACCGTGTCGGAGCCGCTCAGCGAACGGCCACGCCGCAACGGTCAGCGCACCGCCTCACCCCTCGCCCTTTCCTGTCTGCAGGAACTGAAGCAACGCTGTCGCGGCGCCGGTGTGGCTAGCTAGGGCTGGAAGTCGGTGGAATCAATGCCGATGCGATCATTTCCAAGGAAGTCCATTACCTGAAAAATACGGGCAAAGCATCTTCGCGTTGATCCGCGCGGAGCATCGCGGATACGCCCATCGTCGGCCTCATTCCGACGACGAGGTACTGGCGATGGCCGATCACTATCAGCTCAATCTAGGTTCTCTGCGCAGCAGCATCACCCTCACCCTGCACACCCATCACGCGGCGCGGCTGTGGCAGGGTCGCAGTGGCCGTGAAGGGGTGCACCCGATTCTGGGCATGCCCGGCTACATCAGCGTTACCAACCTGCTCAAGCATGCCAGCAGTCAGGGCGATCCGTATGCCGACTGGTTCATGCTGCAGCTGGAGGAGAAGCTGCTGCAGGCCAGGGGTGAAATGGGGGGCCTGACTCAGCAGGTCAGCCAGGTCGAACGCGCCATGCCCACTCAGGTCGATGTCGGCGACAACCTCAACATCCATCCGGTGACCCTTCCGCTGTTCATCGGTAGCCAGCTGGGCTTTCTCGCGATCTACCTGCTAACCGACTACGACTCGTTTGTCCGCAGGGTGCTGCTCGCCCACCATACCGCGCTGATTGGCCGGGTCGACATGGAGACTTGGATCGATGGCGGTGCGCATCTGCTGCGTAGCCTGTTCGGCCTCGCGCAGCGTTACCGCGTGGCCGGCGTCAGCCGGGACGACATGGCCGCCAATAACGCCCGCGCTCGCGAAGCCATCGACAAGTTCGGCATGCCCCCGCAAGACATTCTCCAAGGGACGCGCCGCTCCCAGTTCGCTCCACCGATCGCACACAACAACGCTACTCCGGAGAACGAAAGCTCCAGTGCGTCAGAGGTCGATGAACAACCCACCCCGGGCGCTGCGGCTGACGGGGGTGATGCATGACCCTAACCGAAGCCATCGCGCGGCGTTTGTCAGCGGATGCCTACCGCGAGTTCGCACAAGGTGCCTCCCTAAAAGGCCTTTTAAAGCCTTTTAAGGGTAAGGGGGAACTGCATCAGTTCGCCGAGACGCTCCTTCGCCTGCGCAACCAGGTAGCCGAGTTGATGGCGGTGATGCTGGCGATCATGGCTCAGCCACCCTTCTCGTTGCTGGACTTGCGTATGGTCGTCCAGCACAGCGCGACGGGCACTGATTTCCTCCGCTGGCGCAGCCCGGACTTTCAGCGGATGGGCGTACAGGTGTGGCAGGAGGCGGTGGTTCAACCGAGGCTGCACCCGGAACTGCGGCAGGCGTTGTATCAGCTGGAGACCAACCGCGTGGTGCTGAACCTGCAGATGAGCAGTCTGCAGTCGCTGTATCGCCAGGCCATCACTGGTGCCAGCAAGCTTGAGGCCGCCGAGCTCGCCCTAATCCGTTCCCCCACCGAGGAGTAACCCGTATGAGTACTTTGTTTGTTGGTGAAGGCAACATCGGTAGCGTTCCGGAATTCCAGGAGTTCAACACCAACCCGGATGAGCCGCGGCGCCTGCTGCGGCTGAATGTTTATTTCGACAACCCGGTACCGCGAGAAGGCGGCTACGAGGATCGCGGCGGTTACTGGGCACCCGTGGAACTCTGGAACCGCGACGCCGAACACTGGAGCACGCTGTACCAGAAGGGCATGCGCGTCCTGGTCGAAGGGCGCATGGTCAAGGAGGAATGGGAGGACAGCGAAGACAACGCTCGGGTGACGTTCAAGGTAGAGGCGCGTCGCATTGGTATCCTGCCGCACCGCCTGACCTCGGTGACCATGCGCGAGAAAGCCAGCGACAACGCCAGTTCTTCGCGCAAGGGGAGTGGTAAGAAAGCGCCACGCAAATCGGGATAATTGTGTGGTACTCAGTGGAATCGCCACCCGCAGCGCGATATCACTCAAACAGTACAGACAGCTCAGCGGGCAGCATCGGCTGCTGCCGTTATTTCATTCTCGCCGGGCGCTTCTGCTCCGCTCACTTTCTAGCATTTGCTTCACTTCCTCCAAGTACTGGTCCAGGGCAAGGAACGCCCGCCAGTGCGCCGGACTCTCCTGAACCCAGGCAATCAACCGGGCGCGTGCGCCCCCATTGTCCGGTTCCAGATGGGTGGCCATGAACAGCTCATAGGCCTTGATCGCTAACGCATCCGCCTCACTCTGGTGTGATCCGTGCAATTCGTTGTCTCCGTGGTGACGGTCGAGTCATCCAACATATTTTCAGTGATACGCCTCGTAGCGTTGTGAGTCAACCTTCTGAGTCGTTCATATCTTTGGGTTGCTGTTCGACCATATAGGTCGAAATAAAGAGCGCCTCCCATTGCCAGTCAAAGAGCCTAGCCCACATCAAATCGGTCGCCAGCTGGCGAAGTATCGCCGTGCCCGAGGCTTGACCCAGGCGCAGGTGGGCGAGCATCTGCGGATTTCCGGCGAAGCTGTATCGCGCTTGGAGCGAGGCTTCGTTGAGCTCTCGGTGTCCAAGCTGCTGCAATTGGCCGACTTGTACGGCTGTCCCGTCGATGAGCTACTCCTGGCAATCAGCCCTCGGCCACAGGACCTGGGGGTGCAGATAAACGCGATCATCAAGGAGCTCAATGAAGCGGATAAGCAGTTCGCCTTGGAGTCTCTGAAAGCGCTGGCCAGTCACCTCGCGCAACGCAAGTAGCGCTCGCCCGCCGATATGAAGTCGCCACCTTCGGATTTACCCTGGCGTTCCGCGATCACACCCCCACCCTGTCGGTACCCACCGAGAGGGACCGTGTATGCGCCTGTTCATCTGCGAGAAACCTTCCCAAGCCCGCGACATTGCCCGTGTGCTGCAGGCCAGCCGCCGCGGCGATGGCTGTCTGCTGGGCCAGAACATCACCGTCACCTGGTGCGTCGGCCATCTGCTGGAAACCGCGCCGCCTGAAGCCTATGGCGATTACAAACGCTGGTCGTTGGACGATCTGCCGATCATTCCCAGCCGCTGGCAACTGGTGGCCAAGCCCAAGGTCGCAGGCCAGCTCAAGGTAATCAGCCAACTTCTAAGAACCTGCAGCGAAGTGGTCATCGCCACCGACGCCGACCGCGAAGGCGAGATGATCGCCCGGGAGATTCTCGAACGATGCCAGTATCAGGGGCCGATTCTGCGCCTGTGGCTGTCCGCGTTGGATGTGGCGTCGATCCGTCGAGCCTTGGGCGCCTTGCGTCCAGGGGAGCAGACCTTGCCGCTGTACCATTGTGCTCTGGCCCGCTCCCGTGCCGATTGGCTGATCGGCATCAACCTGAGCCGGCTGTTTACCCTGCTCGGCCGCCGCGCCGGTTTCGATGGACTACTGCCGGTGGGACGCGTACAGACGCCCACCCTGCGCCTGGTGGTCGAGCGCGACCGGGCGATCGCGAGCTTTGTGCCGCAACCATTCTGGACCGTCGATGCGCACCTGGAGCAGAACGGGATCCGCTTTCACGCGCGCTGGCAACCCACAGCCGCGGCCAGTGATGCGGTTGGACGCTGTATCGACGAAACCGCCGCGCAGCAGGCGCTCAGGCGCCTCACGCAATCCCGCAGCGCGCAGATCGACAGCGTCGAGGTCGAGCGCGTGCGGGAAGGCCCGCCGCTGCCGTTTGACCTGGGCACACTGCAGGAGATCTGCTCGGCCAAGCTTGGGCTCGGTGCACAGGAGACCCTGGCCACCGCCCAGGCCCTGTATGAAACCCACAAGGCGACGACCTATCCGCGAAGCGATTGCGGCTACCTGCCGGAGAGCATGCTCGATGAGGTGCCGCGCGTGCTCCGCGCCTTGGCCGCCGCTGCACCATCGCTGGGGTCAGTGCTCAAGGAAGTCGACCCAAGCCGTCGCTCCCGTGCCTGGAACAGCAGCAAGATCACCGCGCACCACGGCATCATTCCCACTGCCGTGTCGCTGGATTTGGCGCAGCTCTCCGAACGCGAGCGGGCGGTGTACACGCTGATTCGCGCACGCTACCTCGCGCAGTTCATGCCCGAGCATGAGTACCTGAAAACCCAGGCGCTGCTGCACAGCCAGGCAGACCAACTGTTAGCCCGTGGCAAGCAGATCCTAGTTCGCGGCTGGAAGGCAGTGATCAACGAGGCCGACGGTAACGAGCCGGCTGAACAGGCGCAGCAACTGCCGACGTTGCGTGAATCCGCGGCGGTGGCGCTGATCGACGCCACGCTCAACGCACAGCGCACACAACCGCCCAAGGCCTATACCGAAGGCACCTTGGTCAAAGCGATGAAAACCATCGCCAACCAGGTGGCCGATCCGCGGCTCAAGCAGAAGCTCAAGGACAGCTGCGGGCTCGGTACCGAGGCCACCCGCGCGGCCATTATTCAGGGATTGATCGATCACGGTTACCTGATCAAGAAGAAACGCAGCCTGGCTGCCTCAGCGGCGGCGCATACCTTGATCGAAGCGGTGCCACCGGAGGTGGCCGATCCAGTCATGACCGCGCTGTGGGAGCAGGCGCTGGATCGCATCGAATCGGGCCAGCTGAGCGTCGAGACCTTTCTCGCCAAACAGGCAGAATGGCTGACTCGACTGGTGCGCAGTAACGCCACGCTCACCCTATGCCCGCCCCCCAGCAAGGGGCCGTTCTGCCCGGTGTGCCGCAGTGCCATGCGCCAGCGCAAAGGCCGCACCGGCAGCTTCTGGTCCTGCATCCGCTACCCCGAGTGCAAGGGCACCAAACCGGTGGCGAAAGCCAAGCGGGCGAAACACACATGACTTGACGGCAAACCGCAGCGCTGATGTAGTGATCTGGCCCCTCGCCGCTTGGCGACCAAGACCGATTCGCTCCGGGCAGCTCGGTCAGACTCCTAGAGTTCGGAGCCACACTTCAGCGCATCCGCGGATGACTTCTCAGCGCTCCAAGTCTCCCAGGTGGATGACCCGTGCGGCTTGTACCAGGCCATAGGGGTCATCCGCTTCGGCGACGATGCTCAGCTCCGGTGCCCGCCGGCGAAACACTGGGCACCTTTTGTGCGCGGATGCGTGCCAGTTGATTCCGACCCAGGCCACGACAAGGGTCGGTTGATCCAGGTGGATCGGCAGTGGAGCTCTGCGACGGACTCCGGTGCCACATCGCCGGGTCAAGGGTGGTCCAACTCTTCCTAGCCTGATGACCGTCGGGCTATTTTTTCGTCGCCGAGAATCCACCGAAAGCCACCCGATTCCGCCCGCTCAGAGCGCCTGAAGACCATGGTTGACGTGCCTTTCGCGGCGTTTTATAGATGAGCTGCACACCGCTGTCGTTGACAGCACCCAGGTAGCCAGGACCTTCAAGGCTACGCCCGTTTCGGGTGGTTCTCCCCCAAAGTGCGACTCGCGCTCGGCAGCTCGCACGGTCACCGTCCCATCGGTGATGAGCGCCTTCTCGACCGATCATATGTTTGCACCTCCCCTTGCGGAACTCACCAGCCGCCAGGGCCGGTGGATGTCCGCGTTCTGCTGAACAGGAGCTCCATCATGACTACTGCAAGCAATAACGCCCCCACCACCTACTTCAACCTGCACACCCAAGGCATCGGTTATCTGAACCGTGTTCGCGAAGTCCCGGTTCGCCGCGGCCAAGCGTTCATGGCCTGTGACATCGCTGCCTTGCACGGTGCCTCGGACGACGTCGAGTACACCCGCTTCGACTGCAAGGTCGCCAGCGGTGAAGCAGACCGGCTGATCCGTGAACACCTGGAAGACGTCCGCGCTGAACGCAAGGTCCTCATCGCGTTTCGCATCGGCGACCTCTGGGTCGATCCCTTCATGTACGAGAAAGGCGAGCGCAAGGGGCAACCCGGCGCCAGCCTCAAAGGTCGCCTGATCTTCATCGAGTGGATCAAAGTCGATGGCCAGTTCAGCTACCGTGCGCCAGCTCGCACCGACGCTGCCGCCGCCTCTGAGGCTGCTGAAGAAGCAGAGTCGGAACAAGCGGACGGTGAGGCTGACCAAGGCCAGCCAACCCCACCCGTTGCATGTAAATCCACAGCCGCTCGCCAATCTGCCTAAGGCAGCTTGGCCGCCCGCAGCAGGCGCTCTTATGAGCGCCTGTTGTTCCTTTATGTCGGAGGTCGCCATGGAAAGCTTCTGGCTCTGCGAGGACTGCCTGCAGGCGGTCGCCTACGACGACTTCAGCGGGCTGTCGCTGTACTACAGCGAGGCTGAAGTCGAGCAACGCATCACCCACATGCGCACCCAACTGCAAGCCCTGCTACCCCTGAGCGCCGATTTCGATCCGCAGACCGGCGCCGGTATCGAGGCCTTCTCCACGCAACCGTGCGAGGGCTGCCAAAGCCCGCTGCACGGCACTCGACATCGCTTTACGCGCCTTTGATCACACACTTAAACCAGCCTGGGGCACGCCCTCAGGAGGCGCCTCAGCTCTCACGAGGAATTGCCCATGAACACCGCCTTGAACCTGGTCGACCCGATCAATCCCGTACTGGCCCAACGCGCCCGTGAGGATGCGCTGATCACCGAGGCCCTGCAGCTGCTGGACCAGCGTCACTTCCAGCGCGGCGAGGTGCTGATAACCCCCGCCGATGCTGCGGCCTACTTGAAACTGCAGCTCGCCCCCTACCACCACGAGGTGTTTGCCCTGCTTTGCCTAGACTCGCGCCACCGTGTGCTGAGCTTCGACATCCTCTTCACCGGCAGCATTGACGGTGCCTCCGTATATCCCCGCCAGGTGGTCATCAAGGCACTCGAACACAATGCCGCCGCCGTGATCTTCAGCCACAACCACCCTTCCGGCTGCTCGGAACCGAGCGGCGCCGATCGGGTGCTCACCACCCGCCTGACCGAGGCTTTGGCCCTGATCGAGGTGCGCGTCCTGGACCACATCATCGTCGGCGAAGGCACCCCGCTTTCGTTGGCCGAATATGGCTGGATGTGACAGCCCACCTTGCCCTGAGGTCACCGCCCGTTCGGGGTGGCCTCGGCGCTTTCGGAGAACGACCATGCACACTTCCCCGCCCAATCCGTTTCTTCGCGGTTTCCAAGACCTGCGCTATGAGCGTGTCCTGCAGATCAGCTATGCCGACGATTGCCCGCCGTGCTACCGCGCGCTGCACCCGGCTCAAAACGAGCTGCCCGATGACGCCATCAGCCTGCAGCCGTGCCTGTTCGATGACGACGTCGCGGTGATCACCGACGGTGAGTGCGTCCCCGAGTTTCTGCGCATGCGCTGCCCGGCCGACGGCCTTGTGAACACCGTGCTCTACCAGATCATGGGCAATCAGCTCGGGCGCCCGATGCATTTAGGCGACCTCGGCAACGTCGAGGCGGCGCGTAACCTGATCGAGCAACTGTCCTTTGCCACCGGACACTACAGCCGCAGTTGGGAGATCAGCAGCGCGCACCTGCCCGCAGACGAGTTCGAGTTCCTGCAGGTTTGCACCTGGTGCAATTCGCCAGCGCGCTTCTTCGAGTGCTTCGAGCTCAACAGCAACCATGCCGTGGGGTGCAAGCTGTACTCAACACCCTGGGTAGCGGCACATGAAGCCAGCAGGATCGGCTGGAGCGCCGGCGAAGTCTGTGCGCGCATGCGCGATGACCATGTTCCGCCGGTGCTGCTCCAGCTGCTGATGCTGGCAGGCCAGGCAGACACCCGCCTGCTGATCTTTGACCCTGACGCCGCACCACTGGCTGAGCTACCGCTATTCACCGAAGACTGACCAAGGCGCCCTTCCGGGCGCCTTTTTTGTGGTAGCCGACTGAAAAGCTGGCTGGCCAGATTCGGTTTTCCAGTGGGGACTCGACTCACGCCTTCGCCATCGTATCGGCAATATTTGTCGAGACACGGTCATGCACACACCCACACTCTCCACCCTCGGACTGATGATCGCCCTGGCGGGCTGCAGCACGCCGCCACCGCCTCCAGCCCCGGCACCCGCAGCACCAGCCGCGTTGCCGGCGGCATTGCCAAAGCCGAAAGCCCAGCTGCCGGCCTGGGTGCGCCAGGACCGTTACACCCTGGTCACCACCCGGCCAAGGCTGGAGCAGCGCCAGCCGCTGTATCAATTGGTCAACGTACAAATTGCGCCAGCCCTGCATGCCACCGTCGGTGAAGCCCTGGGCCACGTGCTGCGACGCTCAGGCTACACGCTGTGTGCAGATAGCGCAGCGGTGGATCGCTTGTTCCGTCGCCCTCTGCCCGCGGTCCAGCACCAGCTCGGACCGATCTCGCTGCTGGACGCCCTGACCATCATCGGCGGCCCGGCCTGGCGACTCGACATCGATCCAGTCGAACGGACCGTGTGCTATGTCCTGCGCGTGCCGTCGCCCGCTCCCCCCTTCTCGACCCTGGAGCTCACGCCATGAAGGTCCTCCATTTTCAGGCCCTGGTGGTCGGTGCCCTGTGCCTGGGCGCCGCCGTGCTCGCCGCCGAGACCTACAACCATCATCAACAACTGGCCGAGCTTCAGGCTTCGGCCCGCAACGCCCCGGCCGACCCAGCGCCGGCCCTGCGCCGCGATATCGATACGCTGGCCGAACGGCTCACAACGCTGCAGCCGCAGGTCGTGGCGTTGGCCGACGCACAAGATCGACACACTGCGGCGCAGGCAGCCCTCGGCCAGCAGCAGGATGAGCTAGCCGCCTCGCTCAAGGCGCTCCAGGCAGCACCGCCAGGACCGAGCAGCAACGATCTGACGGCTTTGGGACAAAGGTTGGCCGCGGCAGAGGCCACGCTCGAGAAACTGTCGACCCGCCCTTCTGCGCCTGAAACCACCAATACGCAACCGCAGGCCTCCAGCGGTGAGAAAGCCAAGGCCAAGCCTCTGGCCCCACCCTTCACCCTGCTGGGTATCGAGACCCGAGGTGACGTCAGGTTCGTGACCGCCCTGCCCGCGGGGGGGCATTCGCTGACGACCGTGCACTTGCTACAGCCTGGCGACAGCTTGAACAGCTGGCAGCTGCGCGCGATCCGCACGAACCAGGTGGTGTTCCATGTCCCCGGACAGGGCGACCACACACTGCCCCTGCCGTGACGAGGTGCTTATGGCTCGGTTCTCCCGCCTTTCGCTCATCCTGCTCCCCGCCTGTCTATTCGCAGGACTGGCGTGGACCGCGCCAAAACTGGTCGACTCGGCTCCGCAGTTCAGCGAACAGATGCCACTGGGTCGGCAGGCATCCGACGCGGCTCGGGCCAAGGCCTGGGGGCTGACGGAGAATGAGTGGGCCAAGTTCGAGCGCTTGCAGGCTGGGCCCCGCCACTACTGGTCGCCGCAGCTCGACCCGCTCACCACCCTCGGCGTGGAAACCGACTCGGACCAGGAACGGCAACGCTACGCCGAGCTGCAGGTCCGTCTCGAAGCCAAACGCGCCGAGCGCGAACTGGCCTACCAAAAAGCCTACACGGCCGCCTGGGCGCGACTGTTCCCGGGTATGCTGCCCGTGCAGGGCATGGCCGACGATCCAGCAGCCACCCCTGCCGGCCGCTTTGCCCTGTTTGTCGAGGAACGCTGCCCGCCCTGCGTCGCCAACACCCAGCAATGGCTGCAAGGCGGCGCGCACTTCGATGTGTACCTGGTCGGCAGCCAAGGTGACGATACGCGTCTACGCCGGTGGGCTCGGGGCGCGGGCATTACCCCCTCCCAGGTCAGCAGTGGCCAGGTCACTCTCAACCATGACCGTGGCCGCTGGTTCGCCCTGGGCGCCAGCCGCCCCTTACCGGCACGCTACCAGCAGGTGGACGGGAAATGGCAGCGCATCGACTGATCCTCGCGCTGGCCTTGACCTGCGCCACGGCCGTTCACGCCGACGCGCTGCCACCGCCGGCGTATCAACTGGCCGCCGCACGCGCCGGCATCCCCGCGTCAGTGCTGTTCGCCATCGCCCTCCAAGAGAGCGGCACGCCGCTGCGAGGTCACCTCATGCCCTGGCCTTGGACCCTGAATGTTGCTGGTACGCCGCAGCGTTTCGCCCGCCGTGATGAGGCGTGTGCCGCACTCAAACAGGCCTTGATCCGTCACGATCCCAAGCGCATTGATGTCGGGCTGGGCCAAACCAATCTCGGCTACCACCCGGACCGCTACCACAGCGCCTGCGAGGCTCTCGATCCTCGCGCCAACCTAGCCGTGACTGCCGAGCTGTTACGCGCCCACTACGCCGACAGTGGTGACTGGGTAGAAGCGGCGGGCCGCTATCACCGCCCTGCCGGTGGTAAACCTGCAGCGCGCTACCGTCGACAGTTCAGCCAGCACTGGCAACGTGTGCAGGCAGTCGTGTCCTCTCCGAGAGGGCCACGGCCATGAGCCGTCGGTGCTGGGTAACGCTGTGTATTTGTCTCTTTTGGACGTTTGCCGCGCTCGCAGCCCCCAGCCAGCTGCCCGATCCCCGCGCGCTGATCTGGACCCTGCCAGTACACAGCACACGCCTTACACCCGGTGCTGTGTCGCCAAGGACATTGAATCTGCCAGGGTTCACGCCGCTGTTCCTGGTCGGGCAAGACCCCGCGTCCCTGAAATGGTTGGCCCAGCATGCACTGAGGCTGCAGGACCTGGGCGCCAGCGGCCTGGCTGTTGAAGTGGCCGACGCCCAAGCCTTGCGCCGCATCCAGGCGGCAGCTCAGGGGCTGGAAATCTGGCCGGTGAGTGGTGACGACATCGCCGAACGCCTGGATCTGCAGCACTACCCGGTGCTGATCACGCCCACCGGCTTGGAACAGTGAGGGTGCATCATGGGCGAACATGCGATGGAGTCCCTGCTGCGCCCTGCGGTGGAGCTGTACACCGTGGGCATCTGCGCCGGTGCCGGTGCCCTATGCCTGCATTCGCCCTGGGCATTAGCCCTGTCGCCCGAGGTAGGGGCAGGCATGGCACTGGCCTACACCGCATTCGGCCTGAAGCGGCTTAACGAGGCACGGATCGTCCTGCGCTACCGGCGCAACATCCGCCGCCTGCCGCGCTATTCGCTGACCAGCCGGCAGATCCCGGTGAGCGGCAAGCGCCTGTTCATGGGCCGTGGCTTTCGCTGGACCCGCCTGCACACCCAGCGCCTGCTCGAGGCGCAGGACCCGGCGCTGGCCCGCTATGTCAATCAATCGACTGCTCACCAGTGGGCGCGCCGGATGGAGCACTTGCTGGAGAAGGCTCCCCCCGGGCTGTCGCTACTGCCACGCCTGACTGCCTGGGACAGCCCATTCAACCCGGTACGTCCGCTACCGCCAGTGGGTGGTTCTCCACTGCTGCATGGCGTCGAGCCGCAGGAACAGGAAGCCAGCTTGCCGCTGGGCGAACGTGTCGGGCACACCTTGGTGCTGGGGACCACACGAGTCGGCAAAACGCGCCTGGCCGAGGTATACATAACGCAGGACATCCATCGACCCAGCCAGGAGGTGGTGATCGTCTTCGATCCCAAGGGCGATGCCGACTTGCTCAAGCGCATGTACGTGGAGGCGCAGCGCGCCGGCCGCGAGCACGAGTTCTATGTGTTCCACCTAGGCTGGCCGGAGATCTCCGCCCGCTACAACGCCATCGGCCGCTTCGGCCGCATCTCCGAAGTCGCCACCCGCATCGCTGGCCAACTGAGCGGTGAAGGCAACTCGGCTGCATTTCGCGAGTTCGCCTGGCGGTTCGTCAACATCATCGCCCGGGCGCTGATCGAGCTCGGCCGGCGCCCAGACTATCTGCAGATCCAGCGGCACGTGGTGAACATCGATGCGTTGTTCATCGAGTACGCTCAACACTTCTTCGCCCGTCATGATCCGCAGGCCTGGGAAGCAATCGTGCAGATCGAAGGTCGCCTGAACGAGAAGAACATCCCGCGGCATATGATTGGCCGGGAAAAGCGCGTGGTCGCCATCGAGCAGTACCTGACCGCAAAACGCATTTTCGATCCGGTAATGGACGGCCTCCGTTCGGCGGTACGCTACGACCGCACCTACTTCGACAAGATCGTAGCCTCGCTGTTGCCGCTGCTGGAAAAGCTCACCAGTGGCAAGACAGCGCAACTGCTCGCCCCCAACTACACCGACCTCGACGATCCGCGGCCGATCTTTGACTGGCTGCAGGTCATCCGCAAGCGCGGCATCGTCTACGTCGGCCTGGATGCGCTGTCCGATGCTGAAGTCGCCGCTGCTGTCGGCAACTCGATGTTTACCGACCTGGTCTCCGTCGCCGGCCATATCTACAAGCACGGCATTGACCACGGGCTGCCAGGCTCCTCCAGCGCCGCGGACAAGGTGCCGATCAACCTGCACGCCGACGAGTTCAACGAGCTGATGGGGGACGAGTTCATTCCGCTGATCAACAAGGGTGGCGGCGCCGGTATCCAGGTTACCGCCTACACCCAGACCTTGAGCGACATTGAGGCGCGTATCGGCAACCGGGCCAAGGCCGGTCAGGTCATCGGCAATTTCAACACCCTGCAGATGCTACGGGTACGGGAGACCGCCACCGCCGAACTGCTGACCAACCAGTTGCCCAAGGTCAATGTGCAGACCCGCACCCTGGTCTCTGGCGCGACGGACACCGCCGATCCGGATGCCCGAACCGACTTCACCTCCTCCTCGCAGGATCGGGTTACCACCACCGCCGTACCACTGATCGAACCGGCGCACATCATCGCCCTACCCAAGGGACAGATGTTCTCGTTTCAGGAGGGCGGGCAACTGTGGAAGGTGCACATGCCGCTACCGAAGCCGGCTAGCGACGATGCGATGCCGGCGGACCTACAGACCCTGGCCGCGAGTATGCGCGATTCCTACAACGCCAGTGCGGGAAGTTGGTGGAGCAGCGCTGGCGGTGCGCCGACGATCGATTTCGACCCAGAGCAGCCGCCACCCGGGCGCAGGCACTCCCTGTAAGCGCGCGGTCAGCAACCGAGATGTGGAGCCCGTATGCCTACCACCCCAGCCATCCCACCTCCTCCACAGCGAAGTCCGGGCCTTATCTTCGGCATGCTCGAACTATGCCTGCGGCTACTCGGCCTGCTGTTCGCGTCGCTAATCTTCTCCATCGTGCTGGAGTTCGTAGGCATGCTCTGGTTCTGGCCCGAGCAGGGCTGGCATCACAGCCATACCATGTGGCTGAGTGAGCTAGGCTGGCTCAGTAATCACTTCAAGAGCTCACTGCTCGTGAAAGAACCCGCGCAGGCTACCGCGAAGGTACTCGAGCACTTGAATGACTGGGTCGTAGTGCGCTCTGGATGGGAGCAATCCGATACCCAGCTGAAGCTGCTCAGTCACGAGACATCATTGCAGGGGCAGTTCGCGCAGGCATATGTGCTAGTGCAGGACTACCTGCTTGCAGCATTGTTCACGATCTTCACTTTCGTAGTGCGCCTAGCCGTGCTCGCCTTGGCCACCCCCCTGTTCTTACTCGCGGTGATCACTGGTGGCGTCGACGGCTTGATGCGCCGTGACCTGCGCAAATTCGGAGCGGGACGCGAGAGCAGCTTTGTCTACCATAGAGCGAAGCGAACATTGCTGCCGTTGATGATAAGCCCTTGGATCATCTATCTCTCCCTGCCTTGGTCACTCAACCCCATCTGGGTGCTGTTACCATGTGCCGCGCTGCTCGGGTGCATGGTGGCGATAACCGCCACGACGTTCAAAAAATACCTTTAACTGCTGTGCATTACCTGACGAGGCATCTCAGACCCGACCGATCCAGTCAGCACGCGCCTGCGGATCACCTAAGGCCTCGGCGCGAGTGTTTCAATCTTGACCCAATCGAAATGCTGTCTCTATCCATACTTCCACGCCCTCAGGCTCTTTGGCAGTGGTAGCTATCGATTCCGTCTTTAATCTGGCTACCAATGCATTAAAAAAATCGAATATACTTACTCGATCCATAAGCCAACCCCCACACGAACCACATTAGTATTTCAGACAATTATCTGTTTGATTTTTATCTCACAGCTTACGCTAGGGAAGACAATAATGGCTCCGACGGAATCAAAATTTCAATCCAGTGAGGTCATAGCTGCGTGGAAGTATATATGCCAACTTCGAGTACAGCTCCATAAAAACAAGGCAAGTCTGGTCCTGGGAGCTGGAATCAGCTGGAATTTAAAGCTTCCTCTTTGGGAGAGCTTAATCGAGAAAATAAAGAATGCCATGCAAACTAAGGCACCCGAAGCCATGCTGGTCACCGATGCGCCCGGAAAGGCCGCACTAGTACTTTTCGAAATATTTTACTCATTTAAAAAATCTGAAATCATCGCAAGTGAGATCTACACTGACTCAAACTTAGTGGAGCGTAAAATCCTCTCTGACTGGCGCGAACTGATTCATGAAGCTTTATATAGCGACACAAAAGAAAACGAGCGCCGAAAAACTATCGACGAGCACCCATACTTCAAGCAGATGATAGCCTTCATCAAACAATCAGAATTGACTGTCAACTACAATTTTGATGATTATGTTGAGTATGGCTTGTCATTTACGGACCTCAACCCAACCAAACATGAGCGCCCCTATCAAACCATCTGGTCTCACCACTCACAGTTCACCAAGGACAAGTGCGTAATTTATCACCCAAACGGCTTTCTACCATTCGACAAAAAGAAGTTTCAAAGTGAAAATTTGATATTTTCCGATGGGGCTTTCGCGGATCAACTCCTTGAAGGGATTGGCGGTGGCCTTTCAACTTTGCTTCATGTACTGACAAAGAAGACCAGCATATTGCTAGGACACTCACTGACAGACTCAACCTTATTACACCTTCTCCGTAAGTCCGCCACGATAAGCCCCGGCAACTACAATTATTTCATTCGATACGTGAGAGACGACGAAACATTAGACGCCCAATCTAAGGCTGCTATTTTTGAGGCAAACTTTAACAACTACAACCTCATTACTCTATTCTTCAGAAATTCAGACATTCGAGAGTTTTTGGACGCAATAACACTTCCAGAAGATGACTTCTTGCTTGAATCTGACATCCTCGGACTTCCCACCAAATATTGTTATTACATGGTTGGTTCTATAGGAATTGGGAAGTCTACCGTCTTAAGCCAGTTCGGCAATTTAATAACGCTCGATGAGTGGTTCGACGAGCGCCCTGCCGAAATGGCGAATTCACCAGAAGATTTATCCACCTATAAGACCATCACTATCGACTCCTGGACAAACCAGCAATTCGGAAAGAAAAACAATTACCTGTCAAGTAAGAAGGTTGGTGTATTCATAATTGATAGGTCCCCGATGGACCCATTGACTTTTGTCGTGGACATCACCATTGAGGACCGAGCTCGATCAATGCTCTGCCAAGGAATTAGGCCCGGAAAATCATCAAAGACTGTAGCAGCTGGAGAAATCATTCACATGATTGGCGAGCCTTCAGAGATATGGTCGAGGCTGATAACAAAGAGAAAGGAAACCAGTTGGCCTCCTGAAAAGATAGCTCAGCTACAGGACAAAAGCCTTAAACTGTACAAACCCTTAAATCCAAACTTCGTCCAGTCAACTGGAAGGAAAGAAACAGATGTAATCCGCGATGTTGCTAAGATAATATTTTCGGCAGCATACACCCCTTCCGACCTAGACAGCGAACTTAGGAATATCGCAAATGCCTAAAAGACCTAGCTTGTATCTTGCCGCCCCACTCTTCAATGAAATGGAGTTAAACTACAACTCTTCATTGAAAAAAGAACTCTCCTCATTTTTTGATGTTTTTCTACCGCAAGACGACGGCCTATTATTGCGCGACATCGTTAAAGGTGGAGTTCGGGAAGACATTGCCGCCAGAATGGTATTTGATGCAGACATCCTGGCCATGTCAGAATCCGACATTATATTAGCAGTGCTTCACGGCGCACACATAGACGAAGGTGTAGCATTTGAATTAGGCTACTGCTTTGCAAATAACAAGAGATGCATCGCCCTGCAGGAAGATATCAGACAGGCGTTACCCACTGGAAACAACCCAATGATTAGCCAGAGTTGTGAAAGAATATTTAGAGACATAAACAGCCTACTGGACTGGGTGAGAATAAATTTCCAAGCCCGATCTTCCACCCGATCCAGCAGCTAAATTGGTAAGTGTCAATTACAGTTGATAGCATAAATTTCGAGGCGGCGTGACTTGACCGCCTTCTGTAAATGTAGCCAAAGGCATTACCCACGCGATCTCTGCTTAATTAAAACAGCTCATCGATGAGTAATACCTTCGTAGAAATAATTAAGAATGTATAGCTCAAACCGATCCCCTTGACTATTAAAATAGTCCAGAATCTTATCTTTTTTCTGCAATAACTTATTTATGGCAGCATGAATATCTGATTGCTCATCCTCAAAGTCATGTAAGCCGGAGCGATGAATTATTTTTGAAATCGATCTCGGCAGCCCATACTCCTCCAACTGATAGACTACTTTTGGCAAAAAAGCAGAAGAAACTTTTGCTATGAACGGGCTAATGTCGTTTGCGGGCGCTCCCAGAAGCTTCTCCTGCAGAACACAGATATCACCCAACAGCCCTGGCAAGCGGAAAGTTACGGTTCTCTCTAGCTTAAAGAAATCGTCCACACCAATATCAAGACTTTCCATTTGTGCCAAAAGTTCTGGAATCGAGTACCGCCAATTCCCAGACAGTATCTTGATAAACTCAACAACGCTAGTATATGATGCGCCCCAAACCCCGGGTTGCAGCCGCAAGATCTTGTATAGTAGGCGATCCCAGTCGCCGGTTCGCTCAGAATTAAGGTACTTCAACCCGTTCCAGGAGTTAGGATTATTGTGCAGATCAGTCACAATATCCTTGATTACGCCAGAGTGCGTTGTTTGAATGGAGTTACTATCACGTATAAACTTGTAGCCGTCATCACCGACAAGCTCAACAAGCTCTTCTTTATACGCCACGATTTTAGCGATTTGATCTGCCGTCAAATCGTCTCGAAAATCCTCTTCATTAGTTCCGCCCAATAATTCATCTGGCACCGATAGCTTTAGCTCAGTAGCAACTTCAACTGGAGGTTTATCCAAAATATAAATATTACCAACGAAGTGTCGAAGCATTCGGCCTCCTCGCCCAATAATATTCTTGTATGAAAAATCTGTGATTTTAGCCGTGCCTTTACCGCTACGATTACTCCAAAGCACAACATTCTGCGCTGAAGTATTAACACCTTCAATTATCGAAGAGGTAGATACTATTCGCTGAAGCCCGTCAACTTCTTCAAACAAGCGGATTTGTAATTGACTCAAGGATCGATGCAGCTGGCCATTATGAATGCCGGCTCCACGTTTCACCAGTTGAGTAAGCGGCCAATTAGGATCATAGTTCTTGGCAAGCCAGTAGCTAAAATCTTCTAAAAGTGGGCTAGTGCTCCGAGCAGCGTCAGCGATAAGAAGAGTTGTGACGCGGTCGATATTTGAATAAGTTCCAGCGTAGATCAGCGTTTTCCCAGTTGTTTCTGAAAGGATCTTAAGGAGGACTTCACTCTTTCTGACTTCGTCCCCACCTATCTCTTCGTGGAGGTCGTACTTCTTTAAGAAAACCGTATTGAAATCTAAGTTGCAAAACTCCATGCCCTTAGTAAAAACATTGTCTTTAATGCTACTAATATTCGGCGCTAGGAAGTATCGCTGTTTTGACAATTTACTTAACCGGAGAATTGCTTTCAGCAAAGCTGGCGAGCGCTCCTTATCCAACGCATGACTCGCCTTATAAAACTCATCAATAATTAGAATATCCAATGACTCGAGCTTCTCAGCATACTGAATAGCCCTTTCAGGAGGAAATATTAAAATATTGTTATCCGCAAGCGTTTGGTCTGCTGTAGTAATGATCTTATATTTGGAACCAAACTTCAGCTGCAATCTCCGTCTAGTCTCATCAGTCAGGGCTATCGTCGGGACAATTATTGCAATATTTTTGGGTCGCCTCACAGATATAAACGAGTCTATGACAAAGCTCTTCCCAAAACTTGTCGGCGCACTTACAGCAATACTTTCCCCATCGAGCAACTTATGAAGCAAGAATGACTGCTCTCGGTGCAGTGTGATTTTTTCACTCCCACCCACATCTACCTTAAATGCCTCATGAACTAATCTATCCTGCCAAGAAGACGAGTTTAATTCTAAATAAGGATAAAGGCCAGCTCTGCGAATGAGGTGATTTACTATCGGCGAGTATGACGTACCCGAGACCTTGAACTCATGTAGAAGCTTTATCAACTCATCCCTCGCGGCACTTTCATTTCCGCCTTCCATAAGATCGTTGACGACGTGACACTGCTCAAACGCATCCATGCTACTCATCTCGTAAAAACTCAACCTTAGAAACGAACTTATCGACTATTGGCGCTTTCTGAGGAACCGGAAATAATATGATGTGGAACTTTATCTCAGAGTAAAGAAAAACCCTACCCCCAAGCTCCTCCGCTTGCTTCTTGAAATAGGCCAGCGCTCTCTGCTTATGATACTCAATAATTTCTAACTCATAAGCTGCGCTAAATGTTCCAGAGCCATTAGTGATATCACACTCGTGCAACAACAAAATAGGTATATTTAGCCTTGGCTTCAGCCCATCAATTGAATTCTGATTTGAAAGAGAATCTTTAATTCGCGCAACAAGCTCTGCATCAAGGCAAAGCCCATTCAGATCGCTCACATTAGTAATTATGCTATTTTCTTTCTTTAATTTGTTCGTATCAAGAGCATTTTCCACTGAAGCAATAATCGAACCCAGCCTGGCATCCTTGATACTGGTATAAAACTTAGCCTCACCAAACCATATACTAAAATCTTTTCCCTCCAAGACAATGTGCACGCTATCCGCACCCTTTGCATTATCTTGAGAATTTTGCTTGTAAAAGATTTTAGGCACTACCGGCAAAGCCGAATATTGATGCTTCATAATTCCATAAAGCACAATTTCAGCCAACTCACTACCACGCCCAATATCACCGTCTTTGTCGGTCAACCGGAGATTTTTTGCTGCAGCCCTCAATAAGGAAGATGGCTTACCGCCCAGGCTTTCTCGCTCCCTCTGTGATAGTGAAGTTTCTGCGATATTATCCCAAATAAAGTCCTGGAACTTAGTATATCTCCACTTGCCATCTTCGTAATCATTGACCACGCTTAAAACCTTCTTTTGAGCCGTCATTTCAGAGGGCTCAATAAGTTTTAAATCGTCAAAATGGCAATCAATAAGTATCGAGAAATCCATTTCAAACCCACACATTCATTGGTAATGGCATAGTGCCTTGATTCTGTGGGAGGCGCCATGCCTCGTCAAGCCTCAACATCGGCTCTGGGTCGACAGCTGAACGGATCAGCGCAGTCATAAAAAATGACTCAGTCCAATTCCTTTTTTCACATGCCAATGCCAAACCACGCCTTCAAGGTGGATACCAGATGCACAACTGGACTTTGCCATGACGACTATTTCTTCCGCCCTGCTTCTTGCCTATCTGGTGTCGCTCGGTGCCGTAGCTCAAGAGGGGCGCGAGCGTTCGGATCTGAGCCTGGTGCAGCGGCAGATCACCGCGATTGAGCTGTTGGCCGACCGTGCAAGCAGCGGCTCAGCCGATGCTGCTGGGGGCCGCTATCGCTTCGATTATTCAAGGTTCGCTGCGGACCTCGAGCGTATGCGTCAAGGCATCCACAAATACCTTTCACCCTCCCGCTCGCAGCCGGGTGACATGGTTGAGCTGACCGGGGATTACCGTGCCGAAGCGTACCTCGCGAGACCATCCGATGAGCATGACTGAAGCCCAACTCAGCGCGTTTTCGGCCGTGGCCGGATTTACCCCGCAGCTCAGTTCGGTGCTGTGGCGGTCATCGGTGCTCGTACTCGCATTGCTCTGGTGCACCTGGGCGCTGTGGACCGGCTACCGCGGCTGGGCGGCCGGCAACCTCAATTTCGGTGCGCTCGGCGGCAGCACGCTGCGCCTGGTCCTGGCCCTGATCGTGCTGATGTTTTTCATGCTGTCGTAATCAGGAGAACTTGCCATGAACCTCTCCCGCCGTTGCCATCGCCCGCTCGTTCTGTTGCGGGAGTCCTGTTCGCAAGTCCTTTTCGGTGGCCTGGTGTTGCTGAGTTCGACGCTGGCTTGGGCCGACCTGCCGACCATGGAAGCACCCTCTCGCGGCGAAGGCTCGGGCCTGATCGACACCATCAAGAACTATGCCTACGACGGCGGCATCCTCCTCGGTCTGTTGATCGCCACCCTCGCCTTCCTCGGCGTGGCCTGGCACTCGCTCACCGTCTACGCCGACGTGCAAAACCAGCGCAAGACCTGGAAGGACCTCGGCGCCGTGGTCGGCGTCGGCGCCCTGCTGGTGGTGGTGATCCTGTGGTTCCTCACCAAAGCCGCGACAATCCTGTGAGGTCACCATGTCCGACGCCCCTACCACCCTGCCTGACGGCACGCTGACCTTCCTCCCTGAGCGCCTCAATCGTGACCCGGCCGTCTTGCGTGGGCTCACCAACGACGAGATGTGGGTCGCGCTGATCGTCGGCGCAGGACTGGGTGTGATCCTCGGTGCGCCGCTGGCGGTGGCCACCGCCTCCATCGCCACCCTCCCCACCTGCATGTTCATTTGTATGGCTTTGGTGTTGCTGGGCGGCGGCAAGCTGATGCGCCGAGCCAAGCGCGCCCGTCCGGAAACCTGGTTGTACCGACGTCTACAGTGGCACTTGGCGGTGCACTGGGGCATCAGCACTCATCAGCTGATACTGCATTCGGGGCCCTGGACCGTCCGCCGTACACGTCGACATGTGAGGGCTGCTGAATGAGCCGTTTCCGCAACAAAGTCGACGCGCAGCAGGCGCATATCTTCAGCCTGCGTCTGGCCGTATCGATCCTGGCACTGCTGTGCTGCGGGCTTTGGTACGGCTGGCAGTCAGCACCCTCCGAGCTGACCATTCACGTGCCGCCCGACCTGCGCTCCGGCAGCACACGCAAATGGTGGGATGTACCCCCGGAAAACATCTATGCCTTCGCGCTGTATATCTTCGGCCAGCTCAACCGCTGGCCCACCGACGGCGAAGTCGACTATCACCGCGCCATCTTTGCCCTGCAACCCTACCTGACCCCGGCGTGCAAGAGCTTCTTCGACGGTGACTTCGAGTACCGCCAGGCCGCCGGCGAACTGCGCGGCCGGGTGCGCGGCGTATACGAGGTGCTGGGCCGCGGCTACAGCGACGACCCCGACCTGCGGGTGAAACAGTTGGACAAGCACAGCTGGCTGGTGAAGCTCGACCTCAACGCCGACGAGTACTACGCCGCAGAGCCAGTGAAACGCGTGGTGGTGCGCTATCCGCTACGGGTGGTGCGCTTCGACGTCGACCCAGAGCACAACAAGTGGGGCCTGGCCCTGGACTGCTACGAAGGCACACCGCAGAAGCTGACGCTGCCTGGAGGTGCGAAATGACGCGTGTCTTGATCATGATTCTGGTGGTGGCCGTCGGCTGGTGTTCAGCCGTTGGTGCCGTCGAGGTCAAATACTGGGACCGCCTGCCGCTGGCCGTTCCACTTACGGTGGGCCAGGAACGCGTCCTGATGCTGGATGAGGATGTGCGCGTCGGACTGCCGAGTGCGATCGCCGGCAAGCTCCGCGTGCAGTCCGTCGGCGGCACGGTGTATCTGCGCGCCGCAGAATCCCTTCCACCTACCCGGTTGCAGCTGCAATCGGTGAAGTCAGGCGACATCATTCTGATCGACATCGAGGCGCTCGAGGGTAGCGAGGCGCTGGAGCCGGTCAAGATAGTGGCCCAGGCTCCGGCACCGGACGTGAACACTGAGAAAGACACGGCACCTGCTGCGACGCCGGTACCGGTGGTGCTCACCCGCTATGCGGCGCAGAACCTCTATGCGCCCCTGCGGACCGTGGCCCCACTGCCCGGTGTGCGACGGGTGCCACTGAGCGACTCTGTTGCGTTCAGCTCGTTGCTACCCACCGAGCGGGTTTCGATCAAGGCACTCGCGGCCTGGCGGCTGGGCGACTACTGGGTGACGGCGGTAAAGATCGTGAACCGCGGTCCCGGCAAGGTCGCGCTTGACCCCCGTCACCTACAGGCCACGCTGTACGCCGCAACCTTCCAGCACGCGGATTTAGGTCTCACCGGTACGCCTGAAGACACCACGGTGGCCTACCTCGTCACCCGCGGCGGCGACCTGAAGCATGCGCTGCTGTTGCCCCCGCCAAAACCGGAGGCTGCCAATCATGAAAGCTAACAGCCTGCTGAAATGGCTGGTGCCTGCGGTCCTGCTGGGCATCGTGCTGATCATCATCAAATCGTGGGTGTCCGCTCCAGATGGCCAGCCCACTCATGATCTGGACAAGGCCACGCTAACTGCCGAACAGGCCAAGGCCTTGGGCATCGCCGGCGACACTCCGCGCGACACCGTGGCCACGCTGATCGGCCAGGTAAAAGCGATGCGCAGCGAAATGCAGACGTTGAAGAAAGGCAACGATGCGCTGCAGACCGAGAACAACCGGCTGCGCACGCGCGAAGGCAACATCGACACGCGCATTCAGAGCACCTTGAGCAGCGTCACCCAACAGGTCACCGAGCAACGCCAGCAGGCCAACGATGCTCGGCAGAAGGCCGAGCAACAGCACCGCGAGACCCAGGGGCTACTCTCCAGGCTCAAGGACCAGCTCACCGGCAAGCCCGCCGCAAAGTCAGATGTTCCTGCGGGCCTCGGTCTTGAACCGGGCGATGAGCAGCAGTTTTCAGGTGCTCCAGCACCCGCAGATGCGGTGCAGTGGATCGAGCCATCGAATACCCGCGCCGGCCAAGAGGACACCGGCAACGCCGACGGTCCGCTGTCGTCGTTGACCTCAAAGTTCAAGGACCTGCACGGCCTGGACAACAACGCCATCGACCGTGGCCAGGACCGCTTGCGTGCCGTCGCTAAAGGCGAACGTGACCTGGAGAACGCCCAGGACCGTACCGAAGGTGCCCGCCCCGTCTACACCATCCCCGAGAATTCGACGCTGACGGGCTCGATAGCGATGACCGCGCTGATTGGCCGGGTGCCGGTGGACGGCACGGTTAACGATCCCTATCCGTTCAAGGTGCTGGTGGGCCCAGACAACCTCACTTCCAACGGCATCGACCTGCCGGACGTGGTCGGCGCGGTCATGGGCGGCACCGCCGCCGGCGACTGGACGCTGTCCTGCGTGCGCGGCCAGGTCGAGTCGATCACCTTTGTCTTCAGCGACGGTACTGTCCGCACGGTGCCGCAGCCGCAGAAGGTCGTCAGCCGCAATCGCAGCAGCACGCAGACCTCGGACACCGAGAAGATCCGCGGCGGCCTGGGCTACATCTCCGACCCTTACGGCATCCCCTGCATTTCCGGCGAGCGCCGCTCCAACGCCCAGCAGTACCTGGGCAGCCAGAGCCTGATCACCGCTGCCGGTGCAGGTTTCGCTGCAGCGCTGGGCAGCGAGCAAACCAACACCTCGTTCATCAATTCGGCCAGCGGCAGCTTGGGCCTGTCTCAGAACAGCGGCAACAGCGCGCTGAACTCGGTGATCAGCGGTGGCATTGGCGACATCCGCGAGTGGATCAACAAGCTCTACGGCGAAGCCTTCGCCGCCATCTACGTGCCGCCCGGGGTCAAGGTGGCTCTGCACCTGGACCACGAAATCAGCATCGACTACGAACCCAAAGGCCGGAGAGTGAACCATGAAAGCCCATCCGTCTCGGTACTGGATCTGGATTAGCCTGCTGCTCGGTCTGCACCTGGCCGGCTGCTCCACCAGCAAGGAAGAAATGCTGCCCCACGGCGATCACACCATGCTGGATATCTGGAACGGCGGTGGCTCGGTCGGTACTCAGCAACAGCTGCTGGAGGCGCGTGGCGAACTGCGTCGCCCGGTGCTTGATCCCGAACGCCTGATCAACGACCAGAGCGCCTACACGCGGACGGCTGCCAACGAGATACGCACCCAGTTCCCGCGCCTGCCCAACCCGGACCTGGTCATGTATGTCTACCCGCATCTGGCCGGTACCCAACAGACGCCAGTGCCTGGCTACTCGACCGTGTTCCCACTGTACGAGAAGGTCCAGTACGCGCTGCCCGGCGAGCGCCTGGACGATCTGTGATGGCCGATGACGCGAGTCGCGACCCGCTGCGCTGGAGGCCCTGGCGTGCGGCGCAGCGTCGGCGCGCCACACTTGCCGATGAGGCCGCCCAGTACGCGCACAACCCCAGCTTTGCCGACCATCTGCCCTGGGTCGAGTACCTCGAGGATGAGCAGTGTTTTCTGCTAGACGACAACCGCTCGGCGGGCGCCGTGTTCGAGCTGCAGCCGATCGGTACCGAGGGTCGTGAGCCCGAATGGTTGATGGCTGCGCGCGATGCGCTGGAAGATGCACTGCAGGATAGCTTCGACGAGCTCGATCAGGCGCCCTGGGTGGTGCAGTTCTTCTGCCAAGACGACAGTGACTTTGCCCCGTACCTTGAAAGCCTGGAGCGTTATATCGCGCCGCGTGCGCGAGGCACGCCGTTCACCGAAGCCTTCTTCGCGTCGATGCAGCGTCACCTTGATGCCGTCGGCAAACCGGGCGGGCTGTTCGACGACCATGTGGTGTCTCACCTCCCCTGGCGCGGTAGCAATCGGCGTATTCGCCTGGTGGTCTACCGCTGGCTCGGGGAGCAGGCTGACGATGATGGGCAGAGCCCGGCTCAGCTGTTGAACCGCACCTGCGACCGCTTGGTGGCCTCGCTGCAGGCCTGCGGGGTCAGCCCTCGGCGGCTGACCGGGCGCGACTTTTACGCCTGGTTGTTGCCTTGGTTCAACCCGGCCCCAGCCCTCACTGGCGAGTCCCCCGCCGCGTTCTATCGACGTGTGCCCTACCCGGACGTGGATGACGGCGAGGAGCTGCCGCTGCCGTTCGACCACGATTTCGCCGAGCGGCTGTTCTTTCAAGAGCCGCGCTCCGATAGCGAGCAGGGTCTGTGGTACTTCGATCAACAGCCTCACGCCGTGATGGTGGTCGACAAGTTGCGCAGGCCACCGCATATCGGCCAGCTGACCGGTGAAACACGCAAGGGCGAAGCGTTGAACGCCTTGTTCGATCAGTTGCCCGAGCGGTCGGTCATGAGCCTGACCTTGGTGATCACGCCCCAGGATGTGCTCGAGGAGCAGCTCAATCGCCTGGCGCGAAAAGCCATCGGCGAGAACCTCGCCTCGACCCAGACCCGTCAGGACGTGGAAGAGGCCCGCGGGCTGATTGGCCGCCAGCACAAGCTGTACCGCGGGACGTTGGCGCTGTACCTGCGCGGCGCCAATGAACAGCAGCTGCGCCAGCGTTCGGTCCAGGCCGCCAATGTGCTGCTCGGCGCCGGCCTACAACCGGTGCGCGAGGGCGATGAAGTGGCCGCGTGCAACAGCTATCTGCGCTGGTTGCCGATGGTCTACAACCCGGCGCGGGACACACGCAACTGGTACACCCGACTGCTGTTTGCCCAGCACGTCGCCAACCTGCTGCCGCTCTGGGGACGCAGCATCGGTACCGGCAACCCGGGCATCACCTTTTTCAACCGTGGCGGTGCGCCGCTGTCGTTCGATCCGCTGTCACGCTTTGACCGCTCGATGAATGGCCATCTGCTGTTGTTCGGCCCGACCGGCGCCGGCAAGTCGGCCACCCTGGTCTCGATCCTGATGCAAGTCATGGCCGTGTACCGGCCCCGACTGTTTATCGTCGAAGCGGGCAACTCCTTTGGCCTGCAGGGCGACTACTTCGCCACGCTCGGGCTGTCCGTCAACAAGGTTCAGCTCAAACCGGGCAGTGATGTGAGCCTGGCGCCGTTCGCCCATGCCCGACGCCTGATCGAACATCCGGATCAGGTAGCCACTCTGTCGACTGAAGACCTGGATGAGGTCGCGCCGGACAATGACGAGCAGCGCGATGTGTTGGGCGAACTGGAGATCACCGCGCGGCTGATGATCACCGGTGGCGAAGCCAAGGAAGAGGCACGCCTGACCCGGGCAGACCGCAGCCTGATCCGCGAGAGCATCCTCGATGCCGCCCGGCACTGCGCGACGACTGAGCAGCAGGTGCTGACCCGCCATGTCCGCGATGCCCTGCGTAAGGTCGCCAGCGACGCCCACCTTCCGGACAAACGCCGCGAGCGCGCGCAGGAGATGGCCGAGTCCATCGACCTGTTCTGTCAGGGTTTCGAGGGCGCCCTGTTCGACCGGTCCGGCACCCCCTGGCCGGAGAGGGACGTGACGATCGTCGATCTCGCCACCTATGCCCGTGAGGGTTACGAAGCGCAGATGTCCATCAGCTACATCAGCTTGATGAACACGGTGAACAACATCGCCGAGCGCGATCAGTACCTGGGGCGACCGATCATCATGGTCACCGACGAAGGCCACATCATCACCAAGAACCCGCTGCTGGCCCCCTTTGTGGTCAAAGGCACGAAGATGTGGCGCAAGCTCGGCGCCTGGTTCTGGCTGGCAACGCAGAACATGGCCGACTTGCCCGATGCGGCGCAGACCATGCTCAACATGATCGAGTGGTGGATCTGCTTGAATATGCCGCCGGCAGAAATCGAGGAGATTGCCCGCTTCAAGAAACTCACGCCGGCGCAAAAAGCGCTGCTGCTCTCCGCAAGCAAGGCCTCGGGCAAATACACCGAGGGCGTGGTCCTGTCGAAGAACCTTGAGACACTATTCCGGGCGGTGCCACCGAGTCTGTACCTCGCGTTGGCCATGACCGAGCCCGAGGAAAAAGCCCAGCGCTGGCGGTTGATGGAGGAGCAGCAACAGTCAGAGCTTGAAGCCGCCCTGCAGGTCGCGGCGCAGATCGATCATCTGCGGGGCATCTCATAATTGTTCCAGCACCACCGGCTTGCAGCCCATATCCACCGGCCCAGTCCTAAAGTGATATGAGTCGCAACTCAAGTTCGTGCGGCCCTCTAGGACAGTCTTAGGATTTGGCCGCTTCCGCACCGATCACGCAAAACAGGCTCAAACCTTAGCGTTCACCGTTGAGGCCACTTTTACGCGAAGGTAAGGTGATGGTCTGCGCCATGCATCGGAGTGAGGATTCTGTGCGCTGATATGAGCGCCGTCCTACCTTGATACCGACTGCTACCTCCACCCTCCCACGCCGTTCCGAGCCAACCCTCCTAATCCTCGAGCAATGCCCATTCCCTGCCGGCGTCTGCGAGCTCGAGCATCTCTGCCAAATCTTCATCGCTGATCTCCCGCCGGCGATGGGCGGCATACGCCATCTCGTACAGCACCAACGCATGGCCGCACGGATCAGCTTGAAGGGCCGTCTGATCATTCAGTTCAGCGAGCCACGCCGCAGGAAGGCTCAGCATTTGACTGTCCACAACTGATCGATCCTGGTCGTAAACGATTGACTCATCATTTCCCTTCTCATCCCCCATTCCGGCGCCACCGGCACACTACCGGCGCGCATCGTCCCCCTTCCCCAGCGCTCGTTGATGTTGTCCATCACCTGCATCAGCCGGTCACATGCAACTGACTGCTTCAGCGCAAACAAATCCTCCGAAAACTCGCCGGGCTGCCGCAGGTCCATCAGCAGGATCTCTGCCTTGCTGTACCGGAACCCTTGCCGAAAGACCCGCGCGACTGCGTCGGTGGCCAGTCTGGTCATCAGTAGCGTGTCGCAGGTTGGGCATGGCAGCTCCACCAGAGCGCCCTGGGTGTGATGGGCCTCGTCCGGATTGAACATCCCCGTGCGGATGCTCACGCGCATGCGCTTGCACACCGATCCCTGGGAGCGGAGCTTTTCCGCCGCACGGCCGACATAGGTGGCCACGGCTTGCTTGATTGGCGCCAACTCGGTTAACCGCTTACCAAACATCCGGCTGCAGCAGATCTCTTGTTTGGGCGGTTCGACCTCATCCAGTTCAAGGCAGGGCGTGCCGGCCAGCTCGCGGGCAGTCTTTTCCACCACCACGCTGAACTTCTGCCGAAGTGTCCAAGCGTCGGCCTTGGCCAAGTCCATGGCCGTCCGGATGCCCATCGCCTCAAGGTGAGCCGTCATCCGCCGGCCAATGCCCCATACCTCCTTCACCTCGGTATTGCGCAGCACCCAATCGCGCTTGAACGGATCAGTGATGTCCACCACTCCGCCGGTCTGCGCCTGGAGGCGTTTAGCCGTATGGTTAGCCAGCTTGGCGAGCGTCTTTGTGCTGGCGATACCTACACCGACCGGGATGCCCGTGCACTGGAAAATTCTCGATCGAACCTTTCGCCCGAACTCGGTCAGGTTTTCAGGAATGCCGGATAGGTCAGCGAAGCACTCATCGATGCTGTAGACCTCAGTCGCCGGCACCATCGATTCGATCAGCGTCATAACCCGCTCGCTCATGTCGCCGTACAAGGCGTAATTGCTGCTGAACGCCACGACGCCGTGCCGGCGGAGCTTTTCCTTCGCCTGAAAATAAGGCTCCCCCATCTTCACGTAGGGCTTCGCGTCGTAAGACCTAGCGATCACACAGCCGTCGTTGTTGCTCAGTACGACAATCGGTGTCTTGGCCAAATCCGGGCGGAACACGCGCTCACAACTTGCGTAAAAGCTATTGCAATCAATGAGCGCGAACACCGGGTCACTGCGCATGATCACGGACGCTGTACCGGACCACACCCCAAACGACCAGCTCGTCACCTTCCATGATGTAGCGTGGGGGATACGCTGTGTTTTCCGACTTGAGGATTACCACCCCGTCACGACGGTGAAGCCGTTTGCATACCGGCTCGCTATTGACGGCCGCAATGACGATATCGCCGTGCTCCGCTTCTCGCCCCCGGTCTACGATGACGATATCCCCGGAATAGATACCGGCGCCCTGCATGCTATCGCCCTCCACTTTGACCAGATACACATGGGGCGCGCGGAGGTCGAATAGCTCATCGAGGGAAATATGGCCTTCCAAGTGATCCGCTGCAGGCGACGGGAAGCCGGCAGGAACGTGAAACGAATACAGGGGTAAGGGTTCAGTGCCGCCGGTGGGCACGCCCAAGAATGTGATGGTCATGATGGAAGGTCCAATGCAAACTGTATGCATATACAGTAGATATGGCATTGGGTGCCCGGTCAATCCTGGGCGGTGAAAATTCTGACAAGCGAGAGGCGGGTTATGTGCGGACGGTACTCGATGTATGAGTCGATGGATCACTACCTGCGTCAGCTATCGCTGGACCTGGTGGTGATTAATGGATATGACCACGAGCCAATCAGCCGCTTCAACGTGGCGCCTTCGACGCGTGTCGAAGTCATTCGCCAGATCGGTGAAGGCCTGAGTGTGGATCGCGTCAAATGGGGATGGTCGCCATTTTGGGCAAAGGGGAAACGTCCCGACCCGATCAATGCTCGAACAGAAACGGTGATGACGGGGAGGTTCTTCAAGGCGTTGTGGCCATACGGTAGAGCTCTAGCCCCTGCGAATGGCTGGTTCGAGTGGATTCCGGACCCAGCAGACCCCAAGCGAAAGCAGCCGTACTACATCACAAGCGCCGACGGCGCCCCGCTTTTCTTTGGCGCGCTTGCGGAAGTGCACCAGGGAATCGAACCGGACGACCACGATGGATTCGTGGTGATCACGGCAGCTGCAGATCAAGGCTTGGTCGACATCCACGACAGGAAGCCCTTGGTGCTTGCACCTGAGGTAGCAAGAGAATGGTTGGACCCAGGCACATCGCCCGAACGCGCTGCGGCGATCATAGAGACGGGATGCCGCCCTGCAGAGGATTTTTGTTGGTACCCGGTCGGCAAGGCTGTCGGTAACGTGCGCAATCAAGGGCCACAGCTGATTGAACCGGTTAGTGTGCAGGGCCACCAAGGCCGCCAAGGCGACCTAGAGCTTTGAGTTGGTATTCATTCACAGCCTGATACTGCGACTTGGCGATCTGCTAGAGTTGCCTGCTGTCACTCTGCCTACGTTTTGATGAACCTCACGGATATGGATCATGACACCCGATTGGAATTGGTTTTTCAGCACACTATCGCAATCAACTGCTGCCATCGTAGGTATCATCGGCGCATTCATTATTGCCAAGATATTTGCAAACCAAGCGTCGTTCTCCGAAAAAAACAACAGAATGAAAACACTTGTTGTTGAGTCCAAAAAGATTCTCGACAGAATCGACACAATTGCATTCGACTGGTACAACCAAGAAAAGAACTCAGCTGCATATAGCAGTGCAGCGAAAAAGATACATGAACTAGATTACGAGGAAGCTGCAGAAGTTACAGATGAGATGCTCCTAGAAATTTACGACGACGCTGCTTTCTCTAAGTTTTCAGAGAGAGGACCAATACTTGATAAATTGCGTGAAGAAGCTAACAACGTTTGCCAGCTAAATCTCGATAAACGTCTTCGGAAAGAAGCAGCTGAGCGGGCCAAAGAGGAAAGCGCTAGCGGACAGCTGACGGGCCTGGCTCAGTTCGCCGCAATGATGCGCTCCAACACAGAAATGTTTAACTTCGATACACGCAAAACGGTGTTGGATGTCGCGGGGTTCAATACACCTTGGGTCGAGCTGCGTAAGGAAAGGGAATTGATCACCGCATGTCATTTAGAGGCAAAACATCATGCCAGAGTGATAAGTGATTTCCTTGAATCTGTAAGAGGCAATCCAGAATCCCCACCCCAGATAACCTGGTCACTACTTTTTGTTGGAGGCATATTCCTCGCCGGCGTTATCTATCCGTTAACATTCATGCCGGCCGTCAGCACTCCCAACGTCTCCTTCACGTGGGCGGAGTTAAGCGCTGCATTTCTATCAGTTAAAGGGGGTTTACTTTCCCTGCTAGCCGCTGCTTTTTCTTTTGTTTTCTTGATGTTCACCCGCACAAATATCTCGATGAAGTACGCGAAGGAAGATATTGAAAAACTGGAAACATTATCTCTAGCCAACAATTACTGCGAGTACTTTAAATTCCTTGAGTCAAATCCTGATGATTAGACGAAGCCCGTCGGCGGGAGGGGGATGAGTGCTTTGGCATGCGCATGCCGACATCTGGGCCTGCGCAGAATGCTTCAAAGCGAATTCCTTCCTCTTTACCGATGAGGTCCCGGCCGAGATCCTCGAAGTCAAACGACCACCTCCGCCTCATCGCGCACAGCATTCGTTAGCGCGACATAGGAGTACACTTGTACTCCTGGCATGCTTCTTTATCAGCCCCCTTTATCTGGCCACTTATTAATACGATCGTCCTGGCTGCGGTTTGTCCGCCCACCACCTGCCTCGGATACGGGATGCTGAAACTTGGCGCACGGATGCACACCGCTGCCACCTGCCGAGCGTTGCCCATGAACGTCACCGCCTTCACCCGAAGCAAAGTGCGGAAATCCAAAAACGCTCGCCGTGGCCGTGCCTTCACCGCGGCTGCTCTGCTGGTAGCCGCCGAGCAGTGTCTGGCATTGACCACGCCAACGCTCATCGCCTCCATCTCTTCGCTGCAGTGCCTGGAGTACCGGGTCGTCGGCATCTGCTACTGGCTGCTCTGCACACCCTTCGGCTGCACGGTGCGAACCTCACCGAAGATCCGTCACTTCATTCCCGAGCTGGTGGTATCCAGCTATGCCGACACCGGCGCCAATCCCTGGAGCGAAATGTCGGCGCTGTCGGCGCCGACGCCGGCGTCGCAAGGGGGAGGCAACCTAATCACGCCCTCGCCGCTGCGCGATAACCTGCCCAGGTTCAAGAATGTCGACGGCATTGGCCATCCAGGCGGGGCAGCCCTCACAGCTCTCGCGCATACGTTCGGTTATGCGTGCCCAAGCGGAGCCGTACCGTTTGCGCCCTACTATCTCAGCACGCTCGACCCGCTGGCGTGGCGCCAGGCGATCCCCGAGTCTGTCTACCCACAGGCACTGGTCCCGGGGATGCGCGAGATCGGCAACCAGGCTCTCGGGGACATGTGGGGCAGCGTGTATCCGCGCCACGGTTTTCTGGTGCAGCCCGATGATTTCAAAGCGGCGGCCGTGATGGCCCAGCGCGCCAGCGACTTCATCACCCGCGTCGGCCAGCCGCACGTTTATCGGCCGCTGCAGCCGATGCCGGCTCCCGGCTATTGGCCGCCGCGGCCGGTGATGGAGAACAACGTCAACAACCATCGCTGGCAGTTGCTCGTCCCGGTGATCCAGAACACCTGCGCCATCTTTCCCAGCCCAACGATCCAGAGCGCCGACGGCGCCTATGCCTGGTCGCTGTGGCGGCCCTACCGTTGCTGCCAGCGTATGGGCCAGACCTTTCTGTTCAGCATCGACTTTGATGGAGGCCAATGATGAACAACCTCTTGCTCGGATTCGTGTGCTTCCTCGTGTGTGCCGCAGGTCAAGCTGCAGAGAACGACTACCACCTGGGTGATCAAGCCTCGGTCCTGGACGACCGCGTGATGTATACCATCGGTGGCGGTTCGGCGGCGGGCGCGCCCTCCTCGCTTTACCGACCCAATGGCCTCGGCGTGGGCATGTCATGGCGGGCCAACATGATGTGCGGAAACATGAACCTCTCGAACACCCTGCAAAACCAGCTCAATGGTGCAACCCAGGGCTTCCAGCAGATCATGGGCAACGTCATCCAGAACGCCACGCAGGCGGTGATGTCATTGCCGGCGATGATCATCCAGCGCGCCAACCCCGGGCTGTATGAGCTGCTGAGTAATGGCGTGCTGCAGGGGCGCATCGACTTCGATCGTTCCAAGCTCACCTGCCAGGCGATGGCGGCGAAAATGGCCGACAAAGTCGACCAGGCTGGGTGGGGCGCGCTGGCTCAGAATCAGGAAATGCAGCACAACCTCGAGCAGTCCGGCGGCGATGCCGTAATGGCGGTGAAAGATACCGAGTCGAACAACGGCAACAACGGCGTGAGTTGGGTCGGCGGGCAGAAAGCCGGTGGCAACGGCCAGCAGCCCATCCGGGTGACCTCGGACGTGGTCAAGGCTGGCTACAACCTGCTGCACAACCGGTCCGTCGAGGACACCTCGGCCGTCGGGTCGGCTTGCCAGAATGGCGCCATCTGCCAAGCCTGGTCGAGCCCCGAGGAGGCCTCGGAATGGGCGACACGGGTGCTCGGTGAAACTGAGGTGGAGACCTGTGACGACTGCGAGACGCTGCGTGTAACCGCCGGTACGGGCCTGTCACCGCTGATCCAGGAAACCTACACGGAACACCTGGAAGGCCTGCAACGCATGGTCTCGGGCGCCGACCAGCCTACCCCAGAGAACCTCAGCAAGGTCTCCAGCCCCTTGCTGCAGGTCTCGCGCGGCGTTATCGAGGGGCTGCGCGATGACCCAGACCAGAACTTGCTGGCCCGGCGCCTGGCCAGTGAGACCGCGCTGTCCAGCGTGATCTACAGGGCGATGCTGCTGCAGCGCACCTTATTCGCCGGCAGCCACGAACCGAACGTGGCGTCGGCACAGCCCGCCACCACTGCCCTCAATAGCAACGTCGAAACCCTGGAACGCGAGATCCGCTTGCTGCAAACCGAGCTGCAGGTACGTCAATCGCTGGCCACCAATACCGCCAGCCTGGTCCTCGATCGTCACGCCGGCGGTGCTGACGCTTCGCGAAACATCGATCAACGCGACCCGGAGCCGGACCGACTGCGACGGGCTGAACAGGAAAGGAGCACGCCATGATGCCGATTGCTGTGAGGTCCATGATCGCCCACGTGCTGCTGATACTCGGCGCCATGGTGATCATGTTGCTGATTGCCTGGATGGCACTACAACTGCCCGCCGCCCAACTGGATTGGCTCGTACCAACGCGGGCAACTGCCGCCTACTTCGCGTGGTGGCGCGCCCTGCTGTACACCCTGATCTTCACCGGTTGGGCCGCAGCGTTGCGCAGGCGGCCTGCGCCTGTGGACCAGCAACGGCTAAAGCGTCTGGGGTTGATCGGCTTCAGCTCGATCATTCTGGTCGAACTGTCTCGCCTGTGAGGTGCAGCCATGAACATGAGCACCAACAGCTACCTCGAGTACTACCTGTCACTGTTGGCCTGGATCATCAACAACGGCATCTGGAACACGCTGGCGGACACCGGGCTGTTCGCCGCCCCCTTCGGTGCGATCATCCTGCAGGAGTGGCTGTCGGCCCGCCAACAGGGCGCCGATGAGGGCAACAAGGGACTGCTGTCGATCCCTCGCGTCGAGAACCGGCTGTGGATGAGCTACGTGGTCATTCTGTTCGGCTGTATGCCGTTCTTCCCGCTGAACCTGTCATCCGTGACCTTCGACGATGCCGCGAGCCAGCGCTGTGGGGTGTCCATGGCCAGACCCGCCGACACGGCCTGGGGCACGACTTTCAACACCATCGGCGAGAAGTCAGCGAACGTGCCGGTGTGGTGGTTCCTCGTGCATGCCATGAGCAAAGGCATCACCGCCGCCGCCACCGCGTCGATTCCCTGTGCACCCGACATCCGTGCGATGCGCATGGAGATCGACAGCTCGCGCATCAATGACCAGGTGCTGTTACAGGAAGTCGCCGACTTCACCCGGGACTGCTACGGTTTTTCGCGCTCGCGGCTGTTCACCAACCGGCCCGAGCTGGACGAGTCGCAAAGCTACGATGCGTCCTGGATAGGCTCGACCTACCTGCTCAACACGCCGGGCTACTACGATACCGATCGCTCGCGAATGCCCAGAGTCGATTGGCCGTACGACGAGACCCGGGACACCTCCCTGCCTCAGCTCGACAGCGGCGCCGGCTACCCCACCTGCAAACAGTGGTGGAGCGACGGCACGATCGGACTGCGTGATCGCTTGGTGGCCAAGGTTGATCCATCACTGCTATCGCAGCTGCGGGGCTGGCTGACAGGGCACACCTCTACGGAGGTCGAAGACGCTACCTTGCGCGAGCTGGTGAGCCCACGGCAGCAGTCATTGAGTATGGCGCCTGGGCAGGTTTTTCAGGACTACGGCAGCAGCGCCCGCGGCGGTTCGCTAACGCAAGGGCTCAATAACCTGGCCACCAACACCGGCCTGGCCCTAGGCTCGTTCAGCAACTTCCCGGCGATGAATGCACTGCGCGCGGCATTGCCGATGGTCCAGGCCTTTCTGATCATGGGCACGATCATCTGTCTGCCGCTGGTACTGCTGATCAGCACCTACCAACTCAAGGCGCTCATGACGATCACATTCGCGCTGTTCACCCTGCACATGCTGACGTTCTGGTGGGAGCTCGCGCGCTGGATCGACTCCAGCATGCTGGAAACGCTGTACAACCAGGTATCGGTCACAGACCAAGCGCTGTTGTCATTGCCGACAGCAGGCTTCATGGACGGGACGGTGACCGCGCAGGTGATCGAGTACGTCATGGGGGCAATGTTCATTGTCTTGCCAGCTTTGTTCGTGGGCACTATGAGCTGGGCTGGCTATGCCGTAGGCAACGGAATCCAGAGCATGTTGGCATACGGGGGCAAGACTGGGGCGGACGCCGCCAGCAAAGGCTCAGCCCAATTGACGAGCGCCGGCAAAAAATCAATCAGGTGACTTACAATCACCTATGTAGTGGCCGTTGCTATCGTAATCGCCAATATAAAAATCAGCGCCCAAATAGTCCGGGGCTGTTTCTTCTCCGCTCTCCGGGGACCCAGTGTTCTCCCACCAGCGACGTAGCAGCGCAACTATCAGGTGGGTGATGACCAGCAAAACAAAAGCAAGAGCTACAGCAACAAGACCAAACAAGCAAAGCAATTTTCTAGCTGTTGTCAGCAACAATTGTCTACGCGGGCTTTGAGTCAGAATACTAGAGCCAGATAGCTTGGAGACCAAATTTCGCCAAGCTCTGCCCAGGCAAGAACCCAGGCGGCCCGAAAATGAAGGACGGATTTGACTTGTCATCTTGCACCTCCACAGGCGAACAGCCCGTTGGATCCAAGATTAAAGTCTACTCCTTTCCGAACTACGAACAGCACCGCTCATCGTTCAGCAGCAGGCTGAAACATCGCCTTGGAACGTTGTGGACTCGCAGCCTGATTGTGCACGGTTCCTGCCGTTGACCGCAGCCATCCTGCTTGGTATTGAGTAGGTGCAATCGCTGGTTTTCCAGCACCCCAGGTAGCCATAACCTTTAAGGCTACGTCACACATGTGATGGTTACCCCGAAATGCGATTCGCGTTCGGCAGCGCGCATGGTCACCGTTCCCTGGTGATGAACGCTTTCTAATCTTCCGGGTTCACTGAACCTGCGTCGTCGTCGCACCCTACTCACATCCATTCCAGTGCTGGGAACTCTCCCACATGGGATGGCGTTCCTCCGCACCCTTTGGAGGATCTCATCATGCTGCGTTTTACAGGCACTGAACTTCACGCCGTGTTGGCCGAGGCCGGTATCAATGGTTGCAGACTGATACTGGTCAAGGACCACGGTGTCTACCTCATGTCCGAGATCGGCGAAAGCAAACCGGACGGTGGCGGCCGCAAACGCGTGGCCTATGCCACTGGCTGCAACCCCAACGTCGACGACTTCGACACCTGGTGGAATCGGGCCCGCGAAGAATTCGGCGGCGATGATTTTGCCGAGTACTTCGACATCGATGATCCTGTCCTCGCCAGCCTTCGCGGCACTGCAGGATCATTGGTGGTAGAGGCCACCTCCACCCACCTGTACCTGGCCGCCGAGGTTGATCCGGCAGGCAAGTCTTGAACGCAGAAGCGAGCTCCACGCGTACCCAGAGTGGCACCTTAACCGGGCCACTCTGGGCGCCTCTCGCATCCATCTTCAGTCAGTTGAAGATCGCCGTTTGTCAGGAATCCAAGGCCGAAAATCTCCCTTGGAACACCCTGGACAGAGACCTCCATTGGAGGTACGGCCGGAGATTGACCTCACGTCCAAGCGCGGTTTAATACATGGACGCACCCTGCTCAATGCCTTGTTGAGATTGAGCAGATCCACGCACGAACCTCACATGAGGTGTCGCGGGATCAGCTACGCGGAGGTCCCAATGTCCAGGATGAAGCGCTTTTCCAACGCTGTGGTGCTGAGCCCAGGCGTTTGGCAGCAGTTCATTGCACCTGCCACAGGCGAGGAACCGATCGGACAGTCAGCCCTGCGTTTGACAGACCTGCTCAACAGCGTGCTGACCTCGACACCGCGTACCTCGCACTGCCCCATTGAGCTGCAACTCAACCGCTCGCGGCGCAACGGCACTTCGGTATCTGCTCACTTGCCCCAGCTTCAACTGGCTCGCATCACGCCACACAGCGGCCCGGTTTTTCTGCTCATCCGGCTGCCCGGCGAAATCGTAGTCGATATCGCCGCCCTCTGACCCTGTCAACACCGCTACTGCCTCACTACCCCACCGGGAACCCTTCCCGGCTGGGCAGCGTTCCCCCCTACACGCCCGGAGAACGCCATGTCCGATATCTACCTGGATGTCACCAACAAGATCGTCAGCGCCTTGAGCCAAGGCGTGATCCCCTGGATCAAACCCTGGACCACCACCGGTTCAAGTGCTGACTGCCCTTTTCCCATCAACGCCATCACCAGACGCCCCTACGCCGGCATCAACATTCCACTGCTGTGGGCCGAGGCGCGCCTGCGAGGTTTCACCCGCGATCGCTGGCTGACCTTCAATCAAGCACGCAAAGCTGGCGGCCATGTACGCAAGGGTGAACAATCCACCCTCGCGGTGCTGTACAAACCGATGAGCAAGGAGGCGCATGACGAGGACGGCCAGGTCGTTCGCGATGATCAGGGCAATATCAAGATGGTGCAGTTCGCCCTCTTGCGCACCCACTGCCTGTTCAACATCGAGCAGACCGAAGACGTGCCTGCCGAGGAGGCAGATTCCGCTGAGCACACCGAGCCAACCGCTTTTATCGACCATGCCCCAGCCGAACAGTTGCTGCTAGCCAGCGGCGCGCAGATCGAGCATTGCTACGGCGATAGCGCGTTCTATCAGCCGCTGCGCGATCGCATCCAACTGCCCACCAAGGCCCAGTTCGAGGACGTCGGCAGCTACTACGCGACTGCCCTGCATGAGCTGACGCATTGGTCCGGTCATCGATCACGGCTGAACCGCGAGGGCATCACCGGCGGGCACGCGTTCGGTTCCGCAGCCTATGCCTTCGAGGAGTTGGTCGCGGAAATGGGTGCAGCGTTTCTTTGCGCACTGACTGGTACGCAGGGGGAGTTGCGCCACGAGGAGTACCTGGCCTCCTGGCTGAAGATCCTCAAGGAGGACAAGCGCGCGATCTTCCGCGCCAGTGGCCAGGCCCGTGAGGCCTCGGAATACCTACTGGCGCTGCAGTCCGATCACACCATTGAAGCGACGGAGCTACTCACGGCGTGATGTCCCTCAGCCAGCAAAAGGCCCCGATTTGGGGCCTTTGTTTTGCCTGCAGCGCCGTGAGTCGGCCGCTGCAACTACGCAGTCGATCACTGCAGCCAGCTCTCGACGGTATCCGAGCCGTGTTCCTGCTTCCACTGCTTGAGGATCTTGTGATTGCCACCCTTGGTTTCCACGACCTCGCCGCTGTGCGGGTTCTTGTAGCGCTTGACCTCGCGTGGCTTGCGCTGAGCACTGCTCGACACGCTGGCGGCACTCACGCTCACGCCCTTGGACGGGTCCAGAATGGTGATCACCTGGCGCAGGCTCATGCCGTACTCTTCCAGCAAGGCTTTGAGCTTCTGTTCAAACTCGATCTCCTGCTTCAGGCCGGAATCGTTTTTCATCGCATCCAGTTGTTGAAGTTGCGCGGCCAGCTGCGCTTCCAGTGCTTTGAATTCGGCAAGTTTGGACATGAGAAATCTTTCCTAGGTATGAGACATGTGAAAGCATAGTAACTGAGACAAACTCAATATCCGAGTATTAATTCCCAATCTAAGAGTCATTTCATGGTCATTAATTGCACAACTCTGTGACAGATCAATCAGCCAAGTTCTGGCAGAGGTGCGCCACCACTTCGCGAGGCGCCGCGCTGTTGCCAATCTTGAACAAGATCTCGCGCTGGCTGCGCGGCAAATTTTTCGCACAGCGCTTGGCGGCAGACCGAATGGCAGCATCTGTGCCATGAATCCGGTCCGCAAGCAGCACGATCAATACAGCATCACTCAGCGTCATCAGGGCCCCAGGTAAGAAACATGATGCCGGGCAGTCTACCCCCACGCGAAAGGGTCGGCTATGCCGATCGGCCGACTAACCCGACGCGCCAGATTTCGGATTATCGCTCTCGCGAAAAAGGCCAAGGCGGTAAAGCGTAATGGTGTCAATGGAAGGGGGCGCAAGGGTAAGAGTCTTATCCGAAAAGGCAAAAGGACCTTTTGAACGAAAGGCAGGAACTGCGATGAAACGCTGGTGGTTCAAACCTCAAAAAGGCCTTGCCGAAGAGACCGCCCCCGCCCATGTGGGCTTTCATAAACCACTGTCGGCGGAATCACTGCTCGCTGCCAGCCACCGGAAAAGGATGCTCGAGCGCATCTGGCAATACACGGCACTCTCCCCGCTACAGTTCGAACAACTCTACCTCGAACCGATTCGTCGCTACGCCACCTATGTACAGCAACTACCGGCCAGTGAGAGCCATCACCATGCCTATCCAGGTGGCATGCTCGACCACGGCTTGGAGCTGGTGGCGTGCAGCCTGAAGCTGCGCCAGTCCTACCTGCTCCCCAGTGGTGCCGCACCGGAAGACCAAGCCGCACAGGCTGATGCCTGGAGCGCCGCCATTGCCTACGGCGCTCTGCTCCATGACATTGGGAAAATTGCCGTCGATCTCCAGGTGGAGTATCAGAATGGCGTGGTGTGGCACCCCTGGCACGGCCCCCTGAACCAGCCTTACCGGTTCCGCTACCACCTCGACCGGGATTACCAGCTACACGGTTCCGCCGCTGGGCTGCTGTATACGCAGATCCTGACGCCCGCCCTACTCGATTGGCTCAGCGACTACCCGACCTTGTGGGGACATCTGCTCAACTTGCTGGCCGACCACTACGAGTATGCCGGCACCCTCGGAGAATTGGTGTTGCAAGCAGACCGGGTGTCCACGGCACAAAACATCGGTGCCAATCCCACTAAAGCGCTGCAGGCCCCCAAGCACTCGTTACAACACCATCTGCTCACAGGATTGCGCCACCTGGTCAAAAACGAGTTCAAGCTCAACCAGCCTGGCGCTACCGGATGGCTCACCGAGAACCATCTTTGGTTGGTTAGTAAAACCGCGACCGATAAATTGCGTGCCTACCTGCTGGCTCAATCCGTGGATGGGATCCCATCCTCCAACATCGCCTTGTTCGATGAACTGCAGTCACACGGCTTAGTCGAGGCTACGCCCGATGGCAAGGCCATCTGGCTGGGCAAGATCACTGACGGTGATTGGCAGCAACGGTTTACCTTCCTGCGCCTACCACCCTCGCTGATCTGGGTGAATGAACCGCGCCCGAACGCCTTCGCGGGCACAGTCGACGTCGCTTTTGAGCTCGAGGCCGGCGAAGCCGAACATCTAGAATCGGCTGGCCACACCGAATCAGCCCCCCCTATGGCCAGCCCAGCTTTTTCCCAGGCCTCAACTGGCCCGATGCCAGCGGAAGTTACCCCTATCGACCTGGATGATGCTGACTACCTTGGCGCATTGCTGGAGCTTTTCGAAACATCTAGCAATGTAGAGCAAGATCCACCCATCAACCTGGCGGAAGGCGCTTCTGAGCAGCTAGGCAACCGATTTGTAAAATGGTTGCGTGCCGGCCTGGAGGACCACACGCTGATAATCAATGACAGCCGAGCGAAAGTGCATACTGTGAACGGCACCTTCTTTTTGGTCACACCAGGAATTTTCCAGCGCTACGTTCAGGAGAGCCGGGGCCAAGCAGCCCAGGACGATGACTCTCGCACCTGGGTGGGGGTGCAGAAGGCATTTGAAAAAATGAATCTTCACCGGCGCAGTGCAGATGGTCGAAATATCTGGACTTGCCACGTCCAAGGGCCTCGCAAAAAAGCCAAGCTCAATGGGTACTTGCTATTGGATCCTCGGGTAATTACAGAGCAGCAGCCCATGGACAATCCATTCCTCAGACTAGTTTAGCCAGTGCAACCGGATAGTACGGCGGTCGATACATCTGGCTCCGGGCAGATATCTGGCGCTGCAGGTAGGTCGTTGCCGGCGTTTTCACGAAGCAAACGTCAGTTTCACCGCACTCTATTTCTGGACACAAGGTTGAAAGGTCATGTGCGACACAGTGACATTCCCCGCTGAAAATCAACAGGCCGACTGTCCCGTACGTGCGGCTTGATAGCATCTGTAAGCGGTCTTAAACCTAACACTGGTACCGGTCCTTGATGTACCGGTCAAAGTACGTCCCTTTCGACCCTGCCCGCATAAGCCCTTCGTGTACTTGCGCCGGGACTCGGCAGTAGTCGTACGCCCGCCCCTGTTTGAACATGATCCTCAATTTCCCAGTAGCGGTGTCATAGCCCACAGCAATCATGGCTGAAGAATTGACCCGAACCATCTCCATTTAAATTCTCCGTAGCGTAATTAGTTCGTTTCAGGTGAGATGCACGCCATCATGGGGCTCAAGCCTGAGTCACAATTCGAGGTATGAATAATCCATGCAACCTAAATGTCGCCTTGCTCCGCATGGCGCAATAGCGTGCACTTCCGTGCCCTTCTGCTAGGCTGCCTTCTTGCGCCGCGCTTCCAGGTCATCTCGCCACTGCTTGAGGGATTCGATATCAGCTTTGAGCTCCGCCTCTTCAGGCGGTTGGACGGGCAGTTCATCCGACTGGCTATGCTCAAAGCAACTGTATTTTGTCATCAAATCGTCAATACGATGAAGGTCCTCGCGGGTGATCCCAAGCAATGCTGGCAAGCGGCCATCCGTGGATATTCCGCGGCGATGGCGCACAACGATTTTGAAGAGCAGGTCATCTTCCACCGATCGTTCGATCAGTTTTCTAAAGTCGCTGCAGATCCCCTGCGCTAGAGAGTAGTAAGCCGCAGCGCCCGCCGCCTCTCCAGCTTTCTTGGCGTCGCGAAGTCTGTCGAGCAGAATATTGTTCGCTGTTTTGGTGGAGCTGCTCCATACAGCTTGGTGAGCGGGATGCCCAGACACCCCACCAAAGGATTCGATACACATTTGCTGGAGGTTATTTTTCTTCCAGGATTCGCCAATCTTTTTGGCGACATCATCCATCGCCCCGTACAATGACAACCGATGCGTGAAAATCAGTACCTGACGCTCTTTGGCCAACTCGGCCAACCGGCAGGCAACCTTCCATTCAAAATCATGGTCCAGCGACGAAATCGGGTCGTCGAAGATAAACGGGGCAACCCCCGGTTTGTCAGTCACATCCGCTAAAAACGCCGCCAACGATATTATCCGGCGTTCTCCTTCACTGAGTACCTTATCCGGTGAGTGATCGCCACTTTTTACTGCCTTAAGTCTCAGTTGGTGCAGCACTTTGCCGCGTGAGGTTCTGGTCTTGACCAATTCGACTTGAATACGCGTCGCGCCGAGCGCTCGCAGCTCCTTATTGAAGCGTGCCACGTAGACCTCAGTAACCACGTTTTCGGAGATTTCCGTTGCCTTGGTGGAGATGCGGCGCGAGCTTGCGGTGCTCTTGAGCTTGTCGAGCAATTTATAATCCTTCAACCGCTGCTGCTCATTCCTGACGGCCTCGCTCTGCTGCGAAACCCACTGTCGTGCTTCAAGCACCGCTTTTTCCGCAAGTGCCTTCGGCCTATCAAACTGCAACGCATCCTGGTCAAACTGCGCAGCTTCTGACGTCAGTTGCTGGGCGAACCTATCAAGTATGAGCAGGTTCGCGGTGAAATCTGGGATGAGACCCGCCAAGCCTGCCTGCTCGTGATCCAGTAGCGCTTTCCTCGACTCTCCTACACTGCGCCAAAAACGCCACAGGGCGGCGTGCCACTCCGGGGAGGTCAAGGCAGCAGCCGTGCACTGAGTCTGAACCTCCGCTTCTGTGAGGCTGTCAGGCAGCGCACGCAGTGTCTCGTTGTAGGTGAGCTCGGCGGCCTTCGCGTCGGCCTCCAATCTGCTGTGGATGAATGCTTCGAAATTGTTCAAGCGCTGCTGGGCGTCGGGGGGTAGTGTTTGCTGGCAGAGAACGCAGCGTCCGTCCTGGGTGACCGGATAAAGCTGCCCGGGATAGGGGATCTGGGAATACGCGCGGGCCGCCTCCCACATTGCTTTCCAAGTGGACGTGCCGACCCCCTCCAGAACCGCGGATTTAGCGTGAGCCCCTTCGATCGCAATCTGCCGTTTTTCGGAGGCCGCCGAACGCAGTGCGCGAATAATTTCAGCTTGCGCCGGTCCATACGCCACTGCGGCCTTCTTGACACCGTTGATGAGATGCATCAATTGCACGCTGGTATCGCGTTTCTGTTTTGCCAAGGATGCAGGATCTGTAGTCTTCAAACGCTCATTCAACGCCTCAAGGCTGCTGGCGTCCTCGGAGCTCCAGCTTAGCAGTTGCTCAACAGCCGACGCCGCGAGGGTTCCAAGGCTGCGGTATGATTTGCCAATGCTGGTTTCATGATAAGACGCCGGGATGACCGGAAGCTTACTCACAAGCTGATCCTGCTCAGCTTGCAACGCATCTTTCACCGCGTCAGTACCGGCTGCTAGCTTCTCAAATAGACCCATGATCGGCGGGCTGTAGGTCGCTGCACTCTCACTCTTCAGATAATGCAAGGCCTCATCACTGTCGAAGATGTCTATCTCGCGCAGCTGCTCTATCGCTGGGTGCGTGATGTGCCATTCCACGCTATCTGCCGTTTGGTCCAGCTCAAAGTTCAACGTACACTTGCTCGCTGCGGGCGTGGCATGGAAAACGTTCGGTTTCAGGTCGCTCGCACGGGCCTTCCCCGTCGCTTTCTTCAAAATCCGGGTGTAGCACGACTTTCCAGACCCGTTGTGCCCGTAGATGACCGTCAAGTTACCTGGGCCAAAGTCAAGCGGTGCACGAGGTCCCAAGCTCTCGATACCCTCTACGTCTGCAATGCTTTTTAATCGAAGCACCGACCCGACCGGGGCATGAGTCAACTCATCAAAACTGCGATTCTTTGGAACGGCTTGCCCGGCAGGCGTTTTGAGCAAAGCAACCAGGTGTGAGATATCCTTCGGCGTAAGGATCCCATGCTTTAAGAGCTTATCAGCGGCCTCCTGAAGCCAGTCCTGCTGCTCAAGCAACCATGTGCGAACTTGTCCCTGCGTGTCCATATGACTCCCTTCTAATAAGTGGGTCAAATGACGCTAGCAGAGTGCCATCCGCCTCGCCATTTCCACCACTGATACTTTCGCCAACCACAAGTCCAGTTTGGCTGGATTGGATTGGCCGGCGTAGAGAATCACGTCCTTGCCTTGCGAATCAGCGCGATCTGCTGCTCCAGTCTCGCGATAAAAGGGGAGGCGAGCGCAACCGATACGGAACAAACTGCTCGCAGATCAGTCGCTGTCTGGTGAAATCACGCAAGGTGAGATGGCTGAACGCTCGCGATGAAAGAGCCGACTACTAGCTTGGCATGCCCTCGCCTTCCTGAAGTCAGGAGATCGAATGGAGCGTGTGATAGCAGGCCACGAACAGTATTGCACCAGCGCCTGAAGTGACCGCGTGCCCGTTCGGCAGAAAATTCCATGGTGAACCAGGAAAAGCCAGCGCCCAAAGTATGGGCTAGGAGATGGGCTAGAAACGAGCAGGATTGAGTAGGAGGCGGGTTCACACCCGCCGTCCTCTCACACCACCGTGCGTACGGTTCCGTACACGGCGGTTCAAGCTATGCGGCTAAGCCGGTTGATCGTATCCAGTATCGAGACCAGTCCGAGTCGGTCCCATAGTTTCTTCGGCAGCGCCTGATTCATATGTGGCGCCCCCGAGTTCCACCATGGGCCTCGGCCGTTATAGGCCGATTTACAGGCACGCTCCTCGCTTAAGCCCAGACGCATCAGGTTGCGCGCCCTCGTAGACCCGGCGCACGATACAGGCCATGAGGATGTCGTGGTTGACCCGATCAAAGAACTTCTCCAGATCGACTTCCACGCACCACCGGTGCCCCGATGCCACATGGGCACGGGCCATCTCGACAGCTTGATGCGCGCTCCTGCCCGGACGGAAGCCGTAGCTGAAATCCGAGAACAGAGGATCGAAGAATGGCGTGAGTTGTTGCAGCAATGCCTGCTGGATCAGGCGATCCACGACGCTGGGAATTCCCAGTTGCCGCGTGCCGCCCTGCGGCTTGGGAATTTCAACCGCACGTACGGCTTGGGGATGGTATTCACCGGCCAGCAAGCCGAAAGTAGTTTGCCCACCCCCGCAACACGGGATTTAGCATCTCTATAGTGTGAGACAAGGACCGTCCTCGCCCCTTGCGCAGCAACTCACGAACTCGATCCATCAGTCTTCGCAGGCTTTCGGGGGCAGGTCGCACCCGTGTCTCTTGGCGATAGATCGTAATCGCGTAGCCCAGAAACTTTCGCTTCCAAGGCCGTGCTACTGCGCTTTTCTGCTCGTTGATACGTAGCTTCAGATGACCTTCCAGGAAGGCTCTGATGTTCGCCATCGCCCGTTGCCCTGCGCCTTCACTGCCGATGTAGATATTGCAGTCGTCAGCGTATCGGCAGAACTTCAACTGCCGCCTTTCCAGCTCTCGATCAAGATCGGTCAGCAGGATATTCGACAGTAATGGGGACAGCGGCCCACCCTGAGGCGTACCCTCGCTGCGGGGTTGAATCACGCCATTAGCCATCATCCCCGCCTCTAAGAAGCGCCGGATCAGCTTGAGTACGCGACCATCCCTCACTCGATAGGCGAGTCGAGCCATCAACACGTCGTGGTTGACCCGGTCGAAGAATTTCTCCAGGTCGATGTCCACTACCCAGTGCTTTCCTTCGGCCACATACTCTTTCGCCTTGGCGACCGCATCGAGCGCACTTCTCTGCGGACGAAAGCCGTAGCTGCCATCGGAGAAGGTTGGCTCGAAGATCGGTTGCAGTACTTGATGGAGCGCCTGCTGGATAAGCCGATCCACCACCGTGGGTACGCCGAGTGTTCTAACCCCGCCATTAGGCTTGGGAATGTCCACTCGGCGCACCGCCCGTGGCAGGTACCGATCCTCCAGCAGTGCCGCCTTGTCGAGATCAGCTGTTCTACTCTCGGTATTAATCGTTCAGGCCTTCAGTCTCGCGACCTACTATGCCCTCTGCTGACTTCTGCACAGTCATTCCAGCACCTCGCGGTGCCGGTAGCCCTGACGGGCAACCGTGCAGATCTCCCCGGGTATTGCGCACCCACTTTCACGCTTATGCCTGTCGGATCTACGTCATGGCGTTCTGTGCAAGTATTGGGCTTCGCAGATTTTGGACTGCTTACCCCGCCATGCCGCCTCGTATCCGCTTCCTGTTCGTCAGGCCAGCGATTTGCCTCGGGCTTCCTTCAGACTCGCAGTCGCCCGCGAAACCCTTGCCTCTAGCTAGCACTTCCCCTTGCCGGGTGTGCGGGGGACTTTCACCCCTGAGTGAGCGCGCCCTGCCGGGCGCACCAAAAAAAAGCCCTGAAAAATCAGGGCTTTAATTAGAATTGGTGGCGGAAGCGTAGGGATTCGCACCATCACATCCCCCTCCAGGCTACTCGCCTTCCGCATGAGTGGGTGCAGCGCCAGAGATCGTCCGATTCAAACTCTTAGACAGTGGGCAGCTGAAATTCGGTGGGGCAAAAAGTGGGGCAAAATTGCTAACCACGAAAAAGCGGACAGCCATAAAAAATCCAGTCACCGCTAAGTGACTGGATTCTTTGGAGTTATTTGGTCGGGACGGAGTGATTCGAACACTCGACCCCTTGCACCCCATGCAAGTGCGCTACCGGGCTGCGCTACGCCCCGACTCTATTCTCGATACCGCTGAGAACGTTGAAGAATCTACCCTAACCTTTTGATAAATGAAAGCTTTTTCTCAAAAAAATTTCCATTCGTCGGAGCAAATTACTTCTTCAACACCACCAACACATCCTCCAACTCAACAATCATCTGCCGAATCAGCTGCTTGTACTGGCTTGACTCATCCTTCACCTCATCACTGGAGAGCCGCAACCGCGCCCCGCCAATGGTGAACCCCTGGTCATACAGCAGCGCTCGAATCTGGCGGATCATCAGCACGTCCTGGCGCTGGTAATACCGCCGATTCCCCCGCCGCTTCACGGGGTTCAACTGAGGGAACTCCTGCTCCCAATACCGCAGCACGTGCGGCTTTACCGCGCAAAGCTCGCTGACTTCACCAATGGTGAAGTAGCGTTTGCCCGGTATGGGGGGCAGTTCGTCGTTATGGCTTGGTTCCAGCATAGGCCTCAACCCGGGCCTTCAACTTCTGCCCTGGACGAAAGGTGACGACGCGGCGAGCGGTGATCGGGATCTCTTCCCCTGTCTTGGGGTTGCGGCCCGGCCGCTGGCGTTTGTCGCGAAGGTCGAAGTTGCCGAAACCGGACAGCTTGACCTGCTCGTTCTCTTCAAGTGCGTGCCGAATTTCTTCGAAAAACAGCTCGACCAACTCCTTGGCCTCACGCTTGTTAAGCCCCAGCTCCTCGTACAGCCTTTCGGCCATCTCAGCTTTCGTCAGAGCACCCATGCCGTTATTTCCTTAACGTGGTGTTCAACCTTTGTTCGAGCGAGGTGAGGATATTTTGCAGGGTAACGTTCACCTCATCGTCGTTAAGAGTGCGCGATGGATGCTGCCAGGTCAAGCCGACGGCCAGGCTTTTTCTATCAGGATCAATGCCTTTACCTTGGTAGACATCAAACAGCCTGAGGTCTGTGAGCCATTCGCCTGCATTGTCACGAATTAATTCAAGCACCGCGTTAGAAGCTACATCACGTCCTGCAATCAACGCCAGGTCGCGACGGGTTTCTGGGAACTTGGACAGTTCGCTGAACTTCGGCAGGCGGCCTTCGACCACGTCACCCAACACCAGCTCGAACAGGAACACCGGGCGATCCAGGCCCAGGGCTTTGGCAAGCTCGGGGTGAATGGCGCCGAGGTGGCCGACGGGCTTGCCGTCGCGTTCGATGAGGGCGGTTTGGCCTGGGTGCAGGGCGGGGTGTTTGCCGGCGCTGAAGGTGAAGTCGCTCAGCGCGCCGGAGTAACCCAGCAGGGCTTCCACGTCGGCTTTGACGTCGAAGAAGTCGATGCCGTCGCGGCCGTTGGCCCAGCCTTCTGGCAGGCGGCTGCCGGTGACGACGCCGGCGATCATCGGTTGCTGCTCAAGGTTACCGAGCTGGCCGACGAAGCGCAGGCCGCTTTCGAACAGGCGTACGCGGTCTTGCTGGCGGTTGAGGTTGTGCTGCAGCGCCTTGACCAGGCCCGGCCACAGGGACGCGCGCATGGCGGCCATGTCGCTGGAGATGGGGTTGGCCAGCAGCAGCGGCTCCACGCCAGGGGTGAACAGCTCGAACAACTTCGGGTCGATGAAGCTGTAGGTGATGGCTTCCTGGTAGCCGCGGGCGACCAGCAGGCGGCGCAGGTTCGGCAGGTCACCGCGGGTTTCCGGCTTGCCCTGGGGCGCGAGGCGCGCCTGTGGGTAGCGGACCGGCAGGTTGTTGTAGCCGTACAGGCGGGCCAGCTCTTCGATCAGGTCGACTTCCAGGCTGATGTCGAAGCGGTGGCTCGGGACGTTGACGGTCCACTGCCCTGCCCCGTTCGCCGTGGTGGTCAGTTCCAGGGCGTTGAGCAGTTGCTCGACCTGGGCGGCTTCCAGCTCCATGCCAAGCATCTGGGTGATGCGTTCGGCGCGCAGGGTTACCGGGGCGACGTTGGGCAGGTGCTGTTCGCTGACAGCTTCGACGATCGGGCCGGCTTCGCCGCCGACGATTTCCAGGATCAGCGCGGTGGCGCGTTCCATGGCTTCGCGGGCCAGCTGCGAGTCGACGCCGCGCTCGTAGCGGTGCGAGGCATCGGTGTGCAGGCCGTAGGAACGGGCCTTGCCAGCGACGGAGATCGGCTCGAAGAAGGCGCTTTCAAGGAACAGGTCGCGGGTTTTTTCGGTGTTGACGCCGCTGTGCTCGCCACCCATGACGCCGGCAATGGCCAGGGCGCGGGTGTGGTCGGCGATGACCAGGGTATCGGCACGCAGGGCGACCTCCTGGCCGTCGAGCAGGACGAGTTTTTCGCCCTCTTCAGCCATGCGGACGCGGATGCCGCCGTTGATTTCGGCGAGGTCGAAGGCGTGCATCGGCTGGCCGAGTTCGAGCATCACGTAGTTGGTGATGTCGACGGCGGCGTCGATGCTGCGCACGTCACTGCGGCGCAGGCGTTCGACCATCCACAGCGGGGTCGGCTTGGACAGGTCGACGTTGCGGATGACGCGGCCGAGGTAGCGTGGGCAGGCAGCCGGGGCAGTCACTTCGACCGGGCGCACTTCGTCGTGGGCAGCCGGTACAGCCGGGAAGACTGGGCGGGTGACCGGGACGTTGTACAGGGCGCTGACATCGCGGGCCAGGCCGGCCAGGGACAGGCAGTCGCCGCGGTTCGGGGTCAGGCCGATTTCGATGCTGGCGTCGTCCAGGCTCAGGTACTGGCGAATGTCTTCGCCAACCGGAGCGTCAGCCGCCAGTTCCAGCAGGCCGTCGTTTTCTTCGCTGATCTGCAGCTCGGCCGCCGAGCACAGCATGCCGAACGACTCGACGCCGCGCAGCTTGGCCTTCTTGATCTTGAAGTCGCCTGGCAGTTCGGCACCGATCATGGCGAACGGGATCTTGATGCCCGGGCGCGCATTGGGGGCGCCGCAGACAACCTGGAAGGTTTCCTGGCCGTTGCTGACCTGGCAGACGCGCAGCTTGTCGGCGTCCGGGTGTTGCTCGGTGGCGAGGATTTCGCCCACGACGATGCCGCTGAACTGGCCGGCAGCGGGGGTCACGCTGTCGACTTCGAGGCCGGCCATGGACAGGCGGGCGACCAGTTCGTCACGGGAGACTTGCGGGTTTACCCAACCGCGCAGCCACTGTTCACTGAATTTCATGCTGTTCTCCTGAAAGTTGCGTCGGGCATTGACCTAGCGGAATTGCGCGAGGAAGCGCAGGTCGTTGTCGAAGAACAGACGCAAATCGTTGACGCCGTAGCGCAGCATGGCCAGGCGCTCGGCGCCCATGCCGAAGGCGAAGCCCTGGAATTCTTCAGGGTCGATACCGGACATGCGCAGCACGTTCGGGTGGACCATGCCGCAGCCCATGACTTCGAGCCAGCCGGTCTGCTTGCAGACGCGGCAGCCTTTGCCAGAACACATCACGCACTGGATATCGACTTCAGCGGACGGCTCGGTGAAGGGGAAGAACGACGGGCGGAAGCGCACAGCCAGTTCTTTTTCGAAGAAGACGCGCAGGAATTCTTCGATGGTGCCCTTGAGGTCGGCGAAGTTGATATCGCGATCGATCAGCAGGCCTTCGACCTGGTGGAACATCGGCGAGTGGGTGATATCCGAGTCGCAGCGGTAGACGCGGCCCGGGCAGACAATGCGAATGGGCGGCTGGCTGGACTCCATGGTCCGCACCTGCACCGGCGAGGTATGGGTGCGCAGCAGCATGTTGGCATTGAAATAGAAGGTGTCGTGCATCGCCCGCGCCGGGTGGTGGCCGGGGATGTTGAGCGCTTCGAAGTTGTGGTAGTCGTCTTCGACCTCTGGGCCTTCGGCAATGCCGTAGCCGATGTGGGTGAAGAACTGCTCGATGCGCTCGAGTGTACGGGTGATCGGGTGCAGGCCACCGGTGGTCTGGCCACGGCCTGGCAGGGTGACGTCAATGCATTCGGCAGCCAGGCGAGCGCTGAGCTCGGCTTCTTCATAGGCGGCCTTGCGTGCGTTGAGCACCTCGGTGACGCGTTCCTTGGCATCGTTGATCAGCGCGCCGACTTTCGGCCGCTCTTCGGCTGGCAGGTTGCCCAGGGTCTTCATCACCTGGGTCAACTCGCCTTTCTTGCCGAGATATTGAACCCGGATCTGTTCCAGGGCATTGATGTCTTCAGCGCGCTCTACGGCCTCAAGGGCTTGGGAGACCAGCGCATCCAGGTTTTCCATGTACAGACTCCAGATACGAAAATAGGGGAAGAGCTTTGAAGGCTCTTCCCCTATCGATGACGTTCAATGCCCGGCGACGCTAGCGCCGCCGGGTGATTGTCGCGGGTACTTAAGCCAGAACGGCTTTAGCTTTCTCGACAATCGCAGCAAACGCCGCTTTTTCGTTCACTGCCAGATCGGCCAGAACCTTACGGTCGATTTCGATCGACGCCTTTTTCAGGCCAGCAATCAGACGGCTGTAAGACAGACCGTTGGTGCGGGCACCGGCGTTGATACGAGCGATCCACAGTGCGCGGAACTGACGCTTCTTCTGGCGACGGTCACGGTAGGCGTATTGACCGGCCTTGATGACAGCCTGCTTGGCTACGCGGAATACGCGCGAGCGTGCACCGTAGTAACCTTTAGCCAGTTTCAGAATTTTTTTGTGACGCTTACGAGCGATAACGCCGCGCTTTACACGAGCCATGAGTAACTTCCTCTATCTTTGACCAGAATTAACGAACGCGCAGCATGCGCGCGACTTTCGCGACGTCAGACGGGTGCAGCAAGCTGCTACCACGCAGTTGACGCTTACGCTTGGTCGACATTTTGGTCAGGATGTGGCTCTTGAAAGCGTGCTTGTGCTTGAAGCCCGAAGCTGTTTTCAGGAAACGCTTCGCAGCACCGCTCTTGGTTTTCATTTTTGGCATGTTGGAACTCCGCATTCGATAAAATTACACATAATCATCAGGCCTGCCGTGCCCGGGAGATTACTTCTTTTTCTTGGGGGCGATGACCATCATAAGCTGGCGTCCTTCCATCTTAGGATGCTGCTCAACGGTGCCGTATTCAAGCAGGTCATTTTCAACCCGCTTCAACAGCTCCATGCCCAGCTCCTGGTGGGCCATCTCACGACCACGGAATCTCAGAGAGATCTTGGCCTTGTCCCCATCGGTAAGGAAACGTACCAGGTTGCGTAGTTTTACCTGGTAATCCCCATCCTCCGTCCCTGGACGAAACTTGATTTCTTTGATCTGGATCTGCTTCTGGTTTTTCTTGGCTTCGTTAGCCTGCTTCTTCTTTTCGAAGAGGTGCTTGCCGTAGTCCATGACCTTGCAGACCGGCGGTACCGCGTCTGCAGAGATTTCCACCAGATCCAGCTTCGCTTCATCAGCGATACGCAGCGCTTCATCAATCGAGACGATGCCAACCTGCTCGCCGTCTGCGCCAATTAACCGAACCTCGCGGGCCGAGATATTCTCGTTGATCGGGGCCTTCGGTACAGCACGTTTATCGTTTCTCATTTCACGCTTAATAGTCATTACTCCGATTCTTGGCGACCACGCCGGGAAACCGCTTGTGTCAGGAGCTCAGCGAATTGCGCGACGGGCATGGAGCCCAGGTCTGCGCCTTCGCGAGTACGCACAGCGACGGTTTGCGTTTCGACTTCGCGGTCCCCTATAACCAAAAGGTACGGGACCTTGAGCAAAGTATGCTCGCGGATTTTAAAGCCGATCTTCTCATTTCTCAAGTCCGACTTGGCACGGAAACCGCTACCGTTCAGAGATTTCTCAACTTCAAGGGCGAAATCGGCCTGTTTGTCGGTGATATTCATGACCACTGCCTGGGTCGGCGCCAGCCATGCCGGGAACACACCCGCGTAATGCTCGATGAGCATGCCGATGAAGCGTTCGAACGAACCGAGGATGGCGCGGTGCAGCATTACCGGGCGCTTGCGGCTGTTGTCTTCGGCGATGTAGCTGGCGTCCAGACGCTCTGGCAGGTTCGGATCGTACTGCAGGGTACCACACTGCCAGTTACGGCCGAGGCAGTCGCGCAGGGTAAATTCGATCTTCGGACCGTAGAACGCGCCCTCGCCCGGCTGGTATTCCCACTCCAGGCCAGATTCGTTCAGGGCATCGGCCAGGGCGCCCTCGGCGCGGTCCCACAGCTCTTCAGAGCCCACGCGCTTGGCTGGGCGGGTCGAGAGCTTCATGGCGATGTCGCTGAAACCGAAGTCCTTGTAGACGTCCAGGGTCAGCTTGATGAAGTCGGCGGCTTCTTTCTTCACCTGATCTTCGGTGCAGAAGATGTGCGCGTCGTCCTGGGTGAAGCCACGTACACGCATGATGCCGTGCAGGGCGCCGGACGGCTCGTTACGGTGGCAAGCACCGAACTCGGCCAGGCGCATCGGCAGGTCGCGGTACGACTTCAGGCCCTGGTTGAACACCTGCACGTGGCACGGGCAGTTCATCGGTTTGACCGCGTAGTCACGGTTTTCCGACGACGTGGTGAACATGTTCTCGGCGTAGTTGGACCAGTGGCCGGAACGCTCCCACAGAATACGGTCAACAACCTGCGGGGTCTTGATCTCGAGGTAGTTGTTGTCGCGCTGAACCTTGCGCATGTACTGCTCGAGCACCTGATAGACGGTCCAGCCGTCCGGGTGCCAGAACACCATGCCTGGGGCTTCTTCCTGCAGGTGGAAGAGGTCGAGTTGCTTGCCGATCTTGCGGTGGTCGCGTTTTTCGGCTTCTTCGATGCGCTGGATATAGGCGGCCAGCTGCTTCTTGTCGGCCCAGGCGGTGCCGTAGACGCGTTGCAGCTGCTCGTTCTTGGCATCGCCGCGCCAGTAGGCGCCGGACAACTTGGTCAGCTTGAATGCCTTGAGGAAGCGCGTGTTCGGCACGTGCGGGCCGCGGCACATGTCGACGTATTCTTCGTGGTAGTACAGGCCCATGGCCTGTTCATCCGGCATGTCTTCGACCAGGCGCAGCTTGTAGTCTTCACCACGGGCCTTGAACACGTCGATGACTTCGGCGCGCGGGGTCATCTTCTTGACGACGTCGTAATCCTTCTCGATCAGCTGCAGCATGCGCTTTTCGATGGCGGCCATGTCTTCTGGGGTGAAGGGGCGCTCATAGGCGATGTCGTAATAGAAGCCTTCGTCGATCACCGGGCCGATCACCATCTTGGCGGTCGGGTACAGCTGTTTCACCGCGTGGCCAATCAAGTGGGCGCACGAGTGACGGATGATCTCCAGTCCCTCTTCATCTTTAGGGGTGATGATCTGCAGGGTGGCGTCGTAGGTGATCAGGTCGCAGGCGTCGACCAGCTTGCCGTCGACCTTGCCGGCCAGGGTGGCCTTGGCCAGGCCAGCACCAATGGAGGCGGCGACGTCGGCTACGGATACGGCGTGATCAAACGAACGTTGACTGCCATCGGGAAGAGTAATAGTGGGCATGGCGCCTCCTCTCCTAGTGGTGACCCCTACCAAAGGTCACGTGGGTTGGGATGAGCCAGTACAAGATCCGCGCTGTCTTTCTCAAGAGAAAGCCTGCCTCACAGTGGCAGAAGCCTTTCGGCTTACCAGGGGCGAACCAGAGTGACTGGAAGGTAAAAAACAGGTGAGCTGCACGTTGTCAGCTACAAGCCGAGCATGCTAGCACGCGGGGTTGGGCACGATGCAGAAATATTTGGAAATTACACAACCGCGGTAAACTTACGCGGAAAAATTCCTATCAGACTTTGGGAAGCATCCTACTCTTGATGAGACCTAAGGAAACTATGAAAAAGACTCCCATCCCTGTTGAAATACCCGCCTGACACGAACACGACGATTGAGCCCCATGAAACAGATGTCCTTCCGATGCCGAGTACGCTGGCAAACGTAAGCAGACCCGCCGCGAGCGCTTCCTGATCGAGATGGATCAAGTCGTGCCCGAAGGTTTGATTGCCTTGATCGAACCGCATTATCCGAAGGGTGAAGGTGGCCGTCCGGCGTATCCGTTGATGGCGATGCTGCGGCTTCATCTGATGCAGAACTGGTTCGGCTACAGCGATCCGGTGATGGAAGAAGCACTGTACGAGACGACGATCCTGCGCCAGTTTTCCGGGCTGCATCTGGATCGGATTCCCGATGAAACCACGACCCTCAACTTCCGTCGCCTGCTGGAATAACATGAGTTGGCGGGCGGGATTTTGCAGGTCATCAACGGTTATCTGAGTGACCGTGGCCTAATGCTGCGCCTGGCACCGTGGTCGATGCGACGATCATTCATGCCCCGAGCTCGACCAAGAACAAGGACGGCAAGCGCGATCCTGAAATGCACCAAACCAAGAAAGGGAATCAGTACTTTTTTGGAATGAAATCGCACATTGGCGTCGATGCCGAGTCCGGGTTGGTGCGTAGCCTGGTGGGCACGGCGGCGAATGTGGCGGACTTGGCACGTCGATCAGTTGCTGCACGGCGAGGAAACCTACGTCTCTGGCGATGCCGGTTACACCGGCGTGGACAAGCGTCCTGAGCATCAGAACCGCAAAATGATCTGGTCGATTGCGGCACGGCCCAGCACGTATAAGAAGCATGGCAAGAAGAGCTTGATCGCTCAGGCGCGTCGCAAAATCGAATACGCCAAGGCCCAGATACGGGCCAAGGTCGAACATCCGTTTCGAGTGATCAAGCGCCAGTTTGGCTATACGAAAGTGCGCTATCGCGGCCACCTGAAAAACACCGCGCAACAGACCGCACTGTTTGCCCTGTCGAACCTGTGGATGATGCGAAAACGGCTGCTGGTTGCGGGAGCGGTGCGCCTGTGATGCGCGAAATACGCGGAAAGGCGCTGTTCAAGGAAAAACCATGAGTTAAGAAGTGCCAGAGCCTGATTTTTGGCAGGCCACCGTTTTTTTGAACGCCAAGTGATTGGAGTATCAAAAAATCGGTGGGTATTTCAAACCTTCCCTAACCCAAGGACTGTCCGGTTATGAGATTTCCGTCTCTTCTGGCCCTGAGCGTTGCTGGCGCCCTGCTGCTGCCGGTTGCAGCCAACGCGGGTTCGCTCCCGGCTGGCGCGAAGTAAAACTACATGCCCCAGTGCACCAAGGTCGCCTCCGGCCAGGGCCTGGACGCCAAGGCGGCGCAGCAGCACTGCACCTGTGGCGCAACAGCTATCGAAAAGAACTTGAGCGAAGACGAGATCAAGGACCTGAACAGCAGTGATGGCGTGGACGCCAAACTGATGCAGAAAGCTCAAACGGTTGTTAAGCAAGCATGCACGAAGGGCTGAAACCATAAAGCGGAGGTTCACCACCCATTGTTTGCGCTGGAACAACATCTGGCGAACGTAAAAGGCGGTAGATGCGCAGAATTAGACCATGATGTTGCCGGTGCTTCGGTGCTTCGGTGCTTCGGAGCCTCGGCAACATCGCACCACTGAAAAAATCAAATGTCTGGAGATTCACCCCATGTCCAATCGCCAAAACGGCACCGTCAAATGGTTCAATGATGCAAAAGGCTTCGGCTTCATCAGCCCACTAAGCGGCGTCGACGACCCCTTCGTACACTTCAGTGCCATCGAATCTCACGGCTTCAAGAGCCTGAATAGAGGCGGCGACGTCGGCTACGGATACGGCGTGATCAAACGAAGGTTGACTGCCATCGGGAAGAGTAATGGCGGGCATGGCGCATCCTCTCCTACTGGTGACCCCTACCAAAGGTCACGTGGGTTGGGATGAGCCAGTACAAGATCCGCGCTGTCTTTCTCGAAAGAAAGCCTGCCTCACAGTGGCAGAAGCCTTTCGGCTTACCAGGGGCGAACCAGAGTGACTGGAAGGTAAAAAACAGGTGAGCTGCACGTTGTCAGCTACAAGCCGAGCATGCTAGCACGCGGGGTTGGGCACGATGCAGAAATATTTGGAAATTACACAACCGGGGTGAACTTACGCGGAAAAATTCCTATCAGACTTTGGGAAGCATCCTACTCTTGATGAGACCTAAACCAAGGAGTGTCTGGTTATGAGATTTCCGTCTCTTCTGGCCCTGAGCGTTGCTGGCGCCCTGCTGCTGCCGGTTGCGGCCAACGCGGGTTCGTTCCCGGCTGGCGCGAAGCAAAACTACATGTCCCAGTGCATCGAGGCCGCCACCGCCCAGGGCCTGGACGCCAAGGCGGCGCAGCAGCACTGCAGCTGTGGCGCAACGGCTATTGAAAAGAACTTCAGCGATGAGCAGATCAAGGACCTAGACAGCAAGGATGGCGTTGACGCCAAGCTGATGCAGAAAGCTCAAACGGTTGTGCAGCAAGCATGCATGAAGGGCTGAAACCATAAAGCCGCGATTCGACACCCATTGTTTGCGCTGGATCAACATCTGGCGAACGTAAAAGGCGCTAGATGCGCAGAATTAGACTATGATGTTGCCGGTGCTTCGGAGCCTCGGCAACATCGCACCACTGAAAAAATCAAATGTCTGGAGATTCACCCCATGTCCAATCGCCAAAACGGCACCGTCAAATGGTTCAATGATGAAAAAGGCTACGGCTTCATCACCCCACAAAGCGGCGGCGACGACCTCTTCGTACACTTCAAGGCCATCGAATCTGACGGCTTCAAGAGCCTGAAAGAAGGCCAGGCTGTTTCCTTCGTGGCCGAAAAAGGCCAGAAAGGCATGCAGGCTGCACAGGTTCGTCCGGAGTAATTCGGACAGCTGTAAAAAAACCCGCCCAAGTGGCGGGTTTTTTTATGGGGTTCGCAACGGCTTAGCCGCAGTTGACGCGGGTTACCACACCTTGCTCATCCACATTCAGGTTAAGGCGCTCGGAGCGGTACTCCAGGGTCACCACATCGTGCGGCTTGAGCATACGAGCCATCTGCGAGCCACTGGCCTTGCGGGCCTGCTCCAGCAGGTCTGGGCTGCCCGGCTTGCCGATGGCAAAATCGGCACCGCTGGCTTCGCAGCGACCGTCGTTGCCTGCCGGTACGGCAGGCGCACTGCCAGCAGAATTGCCACCGGTACTGCAACCAGCCAGCACAGCAGCCACCGCCAGGGTCGCCAGGTAAGCACGGGTACGGAACATGAATCCTCCTAAAATCGATCTGGGCACTGTCTGATCCGACAGCTGCGCGCATTGTTTGTTGCAAAACCGCACAAGTCTGCCTGAACATGCCGGTGGAGGCGAAATGCAATCGTGACTGGATTTTGCACAATACGCTTGGTTTGCCGCGCAAAGCTTTTTATTCTTATGTCGCAGAGTCATTGACGCAAAGGCATGATTTACTGCAAGAAGTGGAGCGCGCCGTGCCTCCCTCGAACATCAGGATCCGGTGTTCGCCCCTTCGTCCCAGGCCCCCAGTGAGAGCCTTTCATGAGCAGCCACAGCATCGACGCCGATATCAAGGTCAAATGGGCGGAGGGCCAGAGCGCCTACAGCCCCAGCACGCCGGAGGAGTTGCTACTGATTGCCATCGACCTGCTGGTGCGCGACCGCGGCAGCGAAGCGGCGCGCAGCTTTATGGACCAAGCGTTCGAGCGCTTCGCCAGGCATTCCCCTATTGCAATCGAGCCAGGCGCGCGCTGAGCAGGTCGAAAAAGCCCTGAGCATCCCCCTCCTCTACCCACATGACGTTGGCGGGCTGTTTCAGCACGCCATACCAGTCGGCGATGGTCTGGCCAAAGGTCGGGCCCTCGCGGCTGTCGATGGCCATGTGAACGCGTCGGCCACTGAACAGCTCGGGTTTTAGCAGGTAGGCAATGACACTGGCGTCGTGCACCGGGCCGCCAGGCATGCCGTACAGGTCCATGTCGTGGGTGATGTAGGCATTGAGAATATCCACGACCCGCTTGCTGGCCTGGTTGTTGACCGCCGCGAGTTGCTTGAGGCGTGCTTCGCTGGTCAGCAGCTTGTGGGTGACGTCCAGCGGCAGGTAAGTCAGTTGTACGCCACTGGCCAGCACCACCTCGGCGGCATGCGGGTCGGCGTAGAGGTTGAATTCGGCTGCAGGGGTGATGTTGCCGCCGTTGAAATGGGCGCCGCCCATGACCACGACTTCTTTGATGCCTTGGGCGATCTCCGGGCGCTGGATGAGTGCCAGGGCCAGGTTGGTCTGTGGGCCGAGCATGGCCAGGGTGATGCTGTGGGGTTGTGCGCTGCCGAGGGTGTCGACCAGGTATTGCACGGCATTGCCTTGGGCCAGCGGCTTTTGCGGCGCGTGGACTTGCACACCGGTCAGGCCTTCTTCGCCATGCACTTCGGCGGCGTAGATGGGCGTGCGCACCAGCGGGCGGCCGGCCCCGGCGTACACGGGGATGTCTTCACGGCCAGCCCATTCGCGGGCCAGGCGGGCGTTGCGCGAGGTTTTATCGAGGCGCACGTTGCCGGCCACGGTGGTGATGGCGCGGATGTTCAGCTCATCGGGCGAGGCCATGGCCAGGAACAGCGCAACCACGTCGTCGGCACCGGGGTCGGTGTCGATGATCAGGTCGCGCGGGGCGGCCTGGAGGGTAGTGGTGGTGGCTGCGGCCATGAGGGTGAGTCCTTGTAGCAGGGGTTTGAGCATAGGGCACTCCTGTTGCCTTGGGTGAGGTGCAGGTTTTGCAGCGTTACTCGCAGGCCACACGATCTCCTGTAGGAGCGGCCTTGCGTCGCGAAAGGGCCGCATGGCGGTCCCCTGCGGTATATGCGGCGCTGCTAAAACCTGGGGCCGCTACGCGACCCTTTCGCGACGCAAGGCCGCTCCTACAAGGGATCGCGTCAGGGTTAGAAAGTCACCCCGGATATCAGGGCAATGTTGCTGTACGGCTGGCACTCCCCCGTGCGCACCACGGCACGCGCACTGCGCGACAGCACTTTGAATTCCTCATGGCTCATCCACTCCCGCTTGCCCAGCTTACCGCGCAAGCGTTCAATCTCGACCAGCCCGGGTGGCACTACTTTCTGCATCTCCTCGGCCAGCACATGCCGCTCTACCTGCATCTCGCTCAGCACCACCCGTAGCACGCTGGCGAAATCCGGTATGCCCGGCGTCAGCGCCAGGTCGATCAGCTCGACGCCAGGCGGCACCGGCAGCCCGGCATCGCCAATCACCAGAATGTCGCCATGCCCCAAGCCGGCAATGGTCCGTGACAGGGCGATATTGAGCAGCGCGGTCTTTTTCATGGCTGCAGCTCCGAGAGGTAGGGAATCGACGGTTGCGCCCCCACGCGGGTGACCGACAATGCCGCGGCGCGCTGGCCGAAGGCGATTGCTTCGCCCTCCTCCAGGCCCCGCACCAAAGCTGCGGCAAAACCACCCACGAAGGTGTCGCCAGCGGCCGTGGTGTCCACCGGCTGCACCACCGGCGCGGGGAAGTGCTGATGGCCCTGCGCGGTCACCAACAGGGCGCCTTGGGCGCCGAGGGTGATGATCACTTTGCCAGCGCCCAGTTGCAGCAATCGCTCACCGGCGCGCAGGGCGCTGCCCTGGTCGGTGACGGCGATACCGGTCAGTGCTTCGGCCTCGCTTTCGTTTGGGGTCAGGTAATCGATATGGCCAAACCAGGTTGAGGGCAGCGGGCCTGTAGCAGGCGCCGGATTGAGGATGACACGCTTGCCCAGTTCGTGCCCCCTGGCCAAGGCCCAGGCCACGGTTTCGGTCGGCACTTCCAACTGACAGATGATGACGTCGGCTGCCTGCAGCAACTTATCGAAGCCCTGCACCGACTGCGGCGTCAGCAGGCCATTACCACCCGGGATGATGACGATGCAGTTCTGGCTGGCGGCGTCGACGGTGATCAGCGCCACACCGCTGGAAACCCCTTCGCACACGCTCACCGCCTGGCAATCAACGCCTTCGCGCTCCAGCGCCTTGCGCAGTTGCTGGCCATAGGCGTCATCACCGACGTTGCCGACCATCGCCACACTGCCACCCAACCGTGCTACCGCCACCGCCTGGTTGGCGCCCTTGCCGCCGGGCGCCGTGAAAAACGCCTCGCCAGGCAAGGTTTCGCCGGCCCGTGGCAAACGCTGGGCGCGGGCGACCAAGTCCATGTTGAGGCTACCGACCACCACTACCTTGGCATGCATAAGCGCTCCTTAGCGGTAATCATTGAATAGGTCCGGGCGTGGCCCGGTGGACTCGCGCTGTACGATGCGCGGGGCGACGATGCGCTGCTCTGCCGAACCCTGCCGAGGCGTGGCGATGCGCGAGAGCAGCAACGCGGCGGCGTTTTCGCCCAGCTCGCGGATCGACTGGCCCACGGTGGTCAGCGGCGGGTAAACGTAACGGCTGAGCTCGATGTCATCGAAGCCAATCACCGACAGTTCACCCGGTACGTTGATGTTGCGCTCGGCGGCGGCGCGCAGCACGCCAAAGCCGATCATGTCGTTACCGGCGAAGATCGCCGTCGGCCGGTTGCCGTCCAGCAACTGTGCGGCCGCGCCGTGGCCGCCTGGGCTGGTGAAATCGCAATGCAGCACGCGGCTGGGCTCCGCCTCTACCCCTGCCTCTTGCAGGGCGCGACGGAAACCGGCCAGGCGCAGTTGGCTGACACCGGTTTCGGCCGGGCCGCCGATGTAGGCGATGTCGCGATGGCCAAGCTCCAGCAGGTGCCGAGTGGCCAGGTAAGCGCCGTGCTCGTGGTCGATGCGCACCAGGTCGGCGTCGACGCCGTCCAGCTCGCGGTCGACGATGACCATGGGCGTGCGCACGCAGGCCAGGCTTTGCAACAGGTCGCTGTCTTCACCTACAGACGCTACCACCAGGCCATCGATGCGTTTTTCCAGCAGTACACGCAGGTAGCTGCGCTGCTTTTGCGGGTTGTCGTCGGAGTTGCACAGGATCACGCAGTAGCCGTTGCGTTCGCAGGCGTCTTCGATCCCTCGCGCCAGTTCGGCGAAGTACGGGTTGACGCTGTTGGGCACCAGCAAGCCGATGGTGGCAGTGCTGCGCGCCTTGAGCGAGCGCGCCACCGCGCTGGGTACATAGTCGAGCTCGACGATGGCGGCCTCGACCTTGAGCCGCACCTGTTCACTGACAGGGCGGGTCTTGTTCAACACATGGGACACGGTGGTGTAAGAAATACCCGCCAGTGCCGCGACGTCTTTAATGGTTGCCATGTTTTCAGTTCCGCCGGCCTGCACGCCGGCTACGGTAAGTGTCGAGCACCACGGCGATGACGATCACCGCCCCGGTGATGATGCGTTTTGTGGGTTCCGATGCGCCGATCTGCGCCAGCCCTGCGGCCAGCACTGAAATGATCAGCACGCCAAAGAAGGTACTGATGACCGAACCGCGGCCACCCATCAAGCTGGTGCCACCAATCACCACGGCGGCAATCACCTGCAATTCAAGGCCGGACCCGGCGTTGGGGTCGGCGGCCTCAAGGCGCGAAATCTGGAACAGCGCCGCCAGGCCGGCGAGCAGCCCCATCAGGGCGAACACCAGCACTTTGTAGGGGCGCGGGTCGATGCCCGCCAGGCGCACGGCCTCTTCGTTGGTGCCGATGCCGATCAGGTAGCGGCCGAACACCGTGCGGGTCAGCACCAGTTGGGCCAACACGATCACTAGCAAGGCGATGAGGAATGCCGGCGAAATACCGAACGCGATCGGGTTGGAGAACCAGGCGTAGGCGTCGCCGATATAAGCGGTGCGCGAGTCGGTGAACTGGTAGGCCAGGCCGCGGGCCATCTCCAGCACGCCGAGCGAAACGATGAACGAGGGGATGCGCCAGGCCACGGTAACGCCGCCGGTGATGCTACCGGCCAGGGCTGCCACGGCCATGCCGAGCAGCGCCGAGGGCAGCACGCCCCAGCCCCAGCCGAGAATGGCCACGCTGACTGTCGAGGCCGCCAGCGCCAGCACCGAGCCGACCGACAAGTCGATGCCGCCGATGATCAGCACGAAGGTCATGCCGACCGCCAGCACCATCAAGTCGGGGATCTGGTTGGCCAGTGTGCTGAAGGTGGCATAGGACCAGAAGTGGCTACTGAGGAACGAGAACAGCACGATCATCGCCAGCAGCGCGCCGGCCAGGCCCAGGTAAGTGCCCAGGCCGAAGTACGTGCCACTGCGGCGCACGGGGGCGGCGTTTTGGCTGTCGAGGGGAGTGGTTTTCATGCATCCATCCTGGGTGCTGCGTCATGCAGCAGTGCGTCACGTGTCTGATAGCCGGCAAAGGCTGCGGCAAGCAGCTGGTCCTGGCTCCAATGGTCGCGCTCGAAGGTGTCGATCAGGCGGCCAGCCGAGAGCACGGCAATGCGGTCGCAGATCAGCATCAGTTCGCGCAGGTCGCTGGACACCACCACCAAGGCCTTACCTTGGCGCGCCAGTTCGGCCAGCAAACCGTAGATGTCGAACTTGGCGCCGACGTCGATGCCTCGGGTTGGCTCATCGAACAACAGCACCTGGCAATCACGCTCTAGCCAACGGCCGATCACCACCTTCTGCTGGTTGCCACCGGACAGTTCGCCAACAGCCTGTTGCGGGCCGGCGCTGCGGATGCGCATGGCCTGGATCTGGCGTTCGGCCAGGGCCATTTCAGCCTCGCTGTCGAGCACACCGGCGCGCGATACCGCGCCAAGGTTGCCCAAGGCGATATTGGCGCTGATCGACTGGGTCAACAGCAGGCCTTCGCCTTTGCGGTCTTCGGTAATCAGGGCGATACCGGCTTTGACGGCGGCTTTGGGTGAGTCGATGGTCACTGCCTGTGGCGGCTGGCCCAGGGCGATGCTGCCACTGTCGGCGCGGTCGGCACCGTAGATCAGGCGCAGCAGCTCGGTGCGGCCGGCGCCAATCAGGCCAGAGATACCGAAGATCTCCCCTGCCCTGACCTCGAACGACACCTCACGCACCTTGTCGCCCCGACTAAGCCGGTCGACCTTCAGCAACGGCGCGCCAATCTCGCGGCGGCCCAGGTCGATGTGTTCGCCCAGCTCACGGCCGACCATCAGGTTGACCAGCTCGGCGCTGCTGTAGCGCTGGATCGGCTCGTCGCACACCAGCTTGCCGTCACGCAGCACGACGATGCGCTGGGCCACGCGCTGCAGTTCTTCGAGGCGATGGGAGATATAAACGATGGCCACGCCGCGTTGGCGCAGGCGTTCGATCTGGGTGAACAGCAGCTCCACTTCACGCGCAGTGAGCATGGCGGTGGGTTCGTCGAAGATCAACACACGGCAATCGCCGATCAGGTTGCGGGCGATTTCGACCATCTGCTGATGGCCGATGCCCAGCTCGCCGACCGGGGTGTCCGGGTCGATGGCGTCCAGCCCGACCTGGGCCATGGCAGCGGTGGCCAGTTGGCGCAGGCGCTTGTGGCTGATCCAGCCGAAGCGGCTGGGCAGGTTGTCGAGGAACAGGTTTTCGGCCACGGTCAGGGTCGGCAGCAGGTTGAGTTCCTGCATGACCATGCGCACACCGAGGCGCTCGGCCTCGCTGCGGCTGCCGGGCGCGTAGGCCTGGCCGCGGTAGGTCATGTGCCCGGTGGTGGGCACCTCGAGGCCACTGATGAGCTTGGACAACGTGCTCTTGCCAGCACCGTTCTCGCCCGTCAGGGCCAATACTTCACCGGCGCGCAGGCTCAGGCCGACGTCACCGAGCACCGGCTGGGCGTAGGTCTTGCCCAGCCCGCTGGCGGCGAGCACCACTTCATTGGCCGTTGCAGGCATGGCCCTCTCTCCTGGCGGGTATCAGGGCTGGGTGATGAGCGTGACGGGGGTCTGGATGACATTGTCGGCATCCACGCCCGGCTTCTCACCGTTGATCATCTTCAGCGCCGCCTGGATACCGAACACCGCCTGCTGGCTGGCGGCCTGGTCGAGGGTGGCGAGTACGCGGCCGTCCTTGAGCATGGGTTTGATGGCATTGATGTTGTCGTAACCGACCACTTGCACCTGGCCGGTCTTGCCTGCGGCGCGCACGGCCGACACGGCGCCCAGGGCCATGCTGTCGTTACCGGCTAGCAGGGCCTTGAGCTCGGGGTATTCGTTGAGCATGGAGGCGGCGACGGCGTTGCCTTTGTCGATTTCCCAGTTGCCGGACTGCACCGAAACGATCTTCATCTGAGCGGCTTCCATCGCATCCTTGAAGCCAGCGGTGCGCTGTTGGGCGTTGGTGGTGGTCGGCACGCCTTCGATGATGCCGACCTGGTCACCGGCCTTGAGCTTCTGCTGGGCCAGGTAGTCGCCCACCAAGCGGGCGCCTTTGCGGTTGTCGGGGCCTACGAAGGGTACGCTGATGCCTTTGCTTTTGAGCAGTTCGGGGTCTAGGCGGTTGTCGATGTTGATCACCACCACGCCTTGGTCCACGGCTTTTTTAACGGCTGAAACCAGGGCTTTGGAGTCCGCTGGCGCAATCACTAGGGCTTTGGCCCCTGCGTTGACCATCTGCTCGACGATGCGGATCTGCTCGCCGGTGTCGGTTTCGTTCTTGATGCCGTTGGCGATCAGGTCGAAATCATTGGCGTGGCTTTTTTGATAATCCTTGGCGCCGTCTTCCATGGTGCGGAAGAATTCGTTGGCGAGGGACTTCATCACCAAGGCGACTTTGGGCTTTTCTTCGGCGTGTGCAGCACTGAGCGGCAAGGCCAGGGAAAGTGACGAGACGACAGCGAGGGCCAGCAGACGACCGGGGAACGGCAGTTTCATGGACGATGACTCCGAATCTTGTGTTTTTTATCGGATCGCAAACGTTTGCGTTGACTCACTATGGAAACAGGACCTGGTTTTGTCAAATCCGTTTGGCTGTTAAGGGCGAGTCACGCCTGGCGCAGATTATCCGGAATTTTTCCGAAAAACCGAACAGGTTTTCCTATGCTTGTTCGGAAATCCGAATAAAACACATGCCCTGTAGGAGCGGCCTTGCGTCGCGAAAGGGCTGCGCAGCAGCCCCAAGATTTCAGCAAACCCCATAGATTGCTGGGGCCGCTGCGCAGCCCTT